>CANQZZ010000021.1 GCA_947628465.1 uncultured Clostridia bacterium | reverse complement strand
TATATAGAAAAAGAACTTGGAACCCTTCAGAAAAATGCTATTTAGGGTGGGAGCGAAAAAGAGGTCTTCTTTGTCAGTTTAATGAATTTTTAGTAGATGGAATAAACAAATTTAGAGTAAATACTATACAAAACTTATCTAAAGAGGAGCAAAACAAATATAGCAAAGAAACAAATTCCTCTAACAAAATTAAATATGTAATAACTTTAGACTCTGATACAAATTTAAGTTTAGAAACAGGCTTAGAAATGATAGGAGCAATGGCTCATATTTTAAACAAACCTGTACTAGATAAAGATAAAAATATTGTAATAGATGGATATGGAATAATGCAACCAAGAATAGGAACAGACTTAAAATCAGCAAGGAAAAGTCTATTTACAAAAATATATACAGGTCCAAATGGAGGAACTGATCTCTATACAAATGCTATATCAGATATATATCAAGATAATTTTAATGAAGGTATATTTACAGGAAAAGGAATATATGATTTAAAAATATTTCATAAGATATTGTGTGATGAAATCCCTGAAAATACAGTTCTTAGTCATGACCTATTAGAAGGAAATTATCTAAGATGCGCACTGCTTACAGACATCCTTGTTTTAGATGATGTGCCAAGTAGTTATAATAGTTATTCTTTAAGATTAAGTAGATGGGTAAGAGGAGATTGGCAAATTCTAAAATGGCTAGGCAGTAAAATAAAAATAAAAAACGGAACTATAAAAACGAATCCTTTGGGTATACTTTCTAAATTTAAAATATTAGATAATTTAAGAAGAAGTTTAATACCAATTACTGTTCTTTTGGGAATTGTATTATCTGCACTTTTAAAGTTATTTACCAATATAAATATATGGGAAATTACAACTATATGTTTAGTAGCATATAGCTTTTGCGCTATTCTTGATATTTTAAATTATATTATTTTTAAAGAAGGGAAAGATTCAAGATTTATATATGCACATAAAAGTATAGCAAAAAGTATAAGCTCTATAAATGCAAGCATTCTTCGTGGAATTTTAGAAATAATGTTTTTACCACATAAAGCATATATTTATTTAAATTCTATTATAAAAACAATTTATAGAATGAAAATAAGCAAAATGAATTTACTTGAATGGCTTACAGCAGAAGAGGCAGAGAAACAATCAAAAACAGATATCTTATCTTACTATAAATTTATGAGCGCAAATGTGGTGTTCGGTATGTTATTTTTAGCGTTAGGACTATTTTCAATGCAAATATTTGAAATAATAATTGGAATTGTATGGCTCATTTCACCTGCTATTGCATGGTATATTAGCAAAGATATTAAACAAGTAAAAGCAATTGAAAAAGTATCTAATAAAGATAAAGAATATGTATTAGAAATAGGAAAAAGAACATGGCAGTATTTTAAAGAATACATTAATGAAGAAAATAATTACTTGCCACCAGATAATTATCAAGAATCAAGGAAAGAAAAAATTGCAAATAGAACCTCATCAACAAATATAGGACTGGGGCTTCTTGCAGTTATTTCTGCTTATGATTTAGGCTATATAGAAAAAGAAGAAGCAATAGATTTATTAGAAAAAATGATAAATACAATAATGAAACTTCAAAAATGGAATGGACATTTATATAACTGGTATAATACAAAAACTTTAGAACCTCTAACACCAAGATATATTTCTACTGTTGATAATGGAAACTTTATAGGATATCTATATACAACTAAGCAATTTCTTATTGACAAATTACAAAGTGATACTACGGAGGTTGCACAACAGGACAACCCGCAGGAAACAAAAATTTCACAAATGGTAAAGGCAATAGAAGATATAATTAGCAATACTGATTTTTCTATATTATATGATGCAAAGAAAAGACTATTTTCTATAGGATTTGATGTAGAAAGAAATATGCTTACTAATTCATATTATGATTTACTAGCATCTGAAGCAAGACAAGCAAGCTTAGTTGCAATAGCAAAAAAAGATGTACCAGTAAAGCATTGGAATAGTTTGAGTAGAACTCTAACTAGTCTTAATAAATATAAAGGGCTAATATCGTGGTCTGGAACAGCATTTGAGTATTTAATGCCAACAGTTAATATAAGACAATACGAATCTAGTCTTTTAGATGAATCTTGCAGATTCTTAATTATGAGTCAAATGCAATATGCAAAAAAATTAGGTATTCCATGGGGAATATCAGAAGCGGCTTTTAACTTAAAAGATTTTAACAATAATTATCAATATAAATCATTTGGAGTACCTTGGCTTGGAGTAAAAAGGGGACTAGAAGATGACATGGTAGTTGCACCATATTCTGTTTTCTTAAGTTTAAATTATGTTCCAAAAGAGGCAATAGAAAACTTAAAAGAATTAGAAAAAGAAAACATGTATGATAAATATGGATTTTATGAATCAATAGATTATACAATGTCTAGATTAAAATATGGAAAGAAATATGAGCCTGTAAAAACATATATGGCACATCATCAAGCATTAAGCCTTCTTTCAATTAATAACTTTATAAACAACAATATATTAGTAAAAAGATTTATGGAAAATCCTGATATAGAAGCAATAGATATTTTACTTCAAGAAAGAATACCAGAAAAAGCAATTATCACAAAAGAGAAAAAAGAAAAAATTGAAAAAGTAAAACCAAAAGATTATCAAAATTATATGGAATTATCTTATTCAAAAATACAAAATAATTTAAGCAAAGCAAACACAATATCAAATGGAACCTATACTGTATGCACAAAAGAAAATGGGGAAGGATTTAGCAAATGGAATGGCATATTAGTAAATAGATTTAAAGAGACTGCAGATTATAAACAAGGAATATTATTCTATATAAAAGATGTACAAAGCAAAAGAATATGGGTAAATACTCCAATAGATAAAGAAAACAGAGGAGATAAATACACAGTAACATTTGCACCTGAAAGAAGTAAATTTGTAAGAACAGATGCAGACATAGAAAGCACTACAAAAATAATAGTATCTCCAGATGATCCAGTAGAAATAAGAAGACTTGAGCTAAAAAATAATGGCATCCAAGAAAGAACACTAGAAATAACAAACTATTTTGAGCCAGTATTATCAAGGCCAATGCAGGACTACGCACACATGGCATTTAACAACTTGTTTTTAACTTTTGAAAAGCTAGAAAATGATAATATATTAGTAAAGAGGAAAAAAAGAGGGACAAACGAAAAAGACATATATATGGGAGCAAGTTTTTATACAGAACACGAAACAATTGGCGAATTTGAGATAGAAATTGACAAAGAAAAATTTTTAGGTAAAAAGCAAAATCTAATACCAGAAATGGTAAAAGATTCAAAGCCATATTCCCAAAACATGGGTCTTGTAACTGATCCATGTCTTGCAACTAAAAGAACAATAAAAATAATGCCAGGCGAAAAGATAGTATTTGACTTAATTATTTGCATTTCAGAAGAGAAAGATAATATTTTAGAGTTATTAGAAAAATATAGAAACACTAATGTAATTACAAAAACATTTGATTTAGCTCGTGCAAAAGTAGAAGCAGAAACTATATATCTTGGGCTTAAAGGTACAGATATCGAAAAATATCAAAAACTATTATCATATATATTATTCAATAATCCACTTAAGAAATTAGCATTAAAAAATCTTCCTAAAAGGATTTATTCGCAAAGCAGTCTTTGGAAATATGGAATATCAGGGGATTTACCAATAATATTAGTAAAAATAGAAGATTTAAATGATATGTATGTAGTAAAAGATTTATTAAAAGCACATGAATATTTTAGAAGTAAAAATATAAAAGTTGATTTAGTAATTCTAAATAACGAGGAAAATTCTTATGAGCAGTATGTAAATTATGAAATAGAAAATGCAATAATAAATAGGCAAGTAGAATTTTTAAAAAATATCTCAGGCGGAATATATATATTAAATACAAATCAAATAAATAAAGAAGATATAGAACTTTTAGAATTTAAAGCAAATATAATTGTGAATGCAAAAGATGGGGATATAAGAAATGTTTTAGATGATTTAGAAGATGAGTATTTAAAGGAAATAAAAAATATAGGCTTAGATGCAAAAACAGAATATATTGCAGTAGAAGAAGTAAATAATAGTCAAAATTTAGATATGACCAGCCTAAAATATTACAATGAATATGGAGGATTTTCTGAAGATGGACTTAGTTATACAATAAAGCTAGATAAAGAAAATAAACTTCCTACTACGTGGAGCATGATACTTGCAAATGAAACATTTGGTACAATAGTTACTCAAAATTTGGGTGGATTTACATGGCATAAAAACAGTAGATTAAATAGACTATCTGCATGGAACAACAATCCAGTAATGGACTTGCCTTCAGAAATAATATATTTAAAAGAATATAAAACGGGTAAAAAGTGGACTTTGTGCGATAATATTAATAATAATTCAAATGAAAGTTATATAACTTATGGCTTAGGATTTGTTAAATATAAAACTATTCAAAATAATATATCACATGAATTAGACATTTTTGTTCCAAGAAAAGATAATATAAAAATAAATATATTAAGACTAAAAAATTTAGAACCAAGCAAAAGAATCCTAAAACTTATATACTATATAAAACCAGTATTACGGAGAAGATGAAATAAAAACAAATGGATATATACAAGTAAATAAAGATAATAACTTAATTATTGCAAAAAATTTATATAAAGATAACTTTAAAGAAGAGGTTGCATTTGTATCAAGTAGTGAAACAATAAAATCATACACAGGAAATAAATCTTTCTTTATAGGAAATGGAAACTTATCAAATCCAGATGGATTAGATAAAGTAACATTAGATAATTCTGGGGGACTAGGAGAGGCCTCATGCATTGCAATAGAAATAGAAGTAGAATTAGAAAGCTTTGAAGAAAAAGAAATAGTATTGCAATTTGGCGAAGAAGATAGCATGCTTTCTGCAAAAGATTTGGCATATAAGTATTCAAAAGTATCTAGTTGTATGCAAGAATTAAATAATATTAAAGCATTTTGGTATGAACTTGTAAGTAGAGTAGAAGTAAACACACCTTTGGAATCATTTAATATAATGATAAATAGTTTTGCAAAATATCAGACAATAGTATCAAGACTGTGGGCAAGAAGCGGATACTATCAATCTGGAGGAGCAATAGGATTTAGAGATCAACTTCAGGATTGTATAGGATTAAAATATACAGATATTGAATTTATGAAAAAACAAATTTTAATTGCATGCAGACATCAATTCATAGAAGGTGATGTTGAGCATTGGTGGCATGAAGAAACAAAAAGAGGAATAAGAACAAGATTTTCAGATGACCTATTATGGCTTTGCTATGTAGTATATGAGTATATAAATTACACAAATGACTATAGTATTTTAGATATAGAAGAAAGCTATGTAGAGGGAGAAAAACTCCCTGATGGAGTTGATGAAAGATATGATGAGTATTTAGAGTCAAATATAAAAGAAAATGTATATACTCATTGCATAAGAGCAATTGATAAATCTTTAGACTTTGGGGAACGAGGACTCCCAAAAATAGGCTCAGGGGATTGGAACGATGGATTAAACACAGTAGGAAACAAGAAAAAAGGCGAAAGTATATGGCTTGGATTTTTCATCTACGATATATTAGAAAAATTTATACCAATATGTGAAAAAAGAAATGATACAAAAAGAGCAAAAGAATATAGAGAAAAACAAGAAGCTTTGAAAAAAGCATTAAATACTGCTGGATGGGATGGAAGATGGTTTAAAAGAGCATATATGGATAATCGGAGTTCCACTTCGGAAGTATTGAAAATGAAGAATGTAGAATAGATAGTATATCACAAAGTTGGGGAGTAATATCAAATGCAGCTGATAATGACAAAAAATATATATCAATGGAATCTTTAGAAAATCATTTAATAGATACTGAAAACGGAATTATAAAATTACTTGATCCACCATTTAATAAAACAAAATTGGAACCAGGATATATAAAAGCATATCTTCCAGGAGTAAGAGAAAATGGAGGACAATACACACATGCTGCAATGTGGGCAATTATTGCATTTGCTAAATTAGGATTTGGAGATAAAGCCGTAGAATACTATAGAATGGTAAATCCAATTGAGCATAGCAGAACAAAAGAAGCTTCGCGAAAATACAAAGTAGAACCTTATACAATTGCAGCAGACATATATGGAGCAACAAATCTTGCAGGTAGAGGAGGATGGACTTGGTATACAGGATCTAGCAGTTGGTTTTGTAAAGCAGGTTTAGAAGATATATTAGGCCTAAAAATAGAAAAAGGAATGCTTAAAATAGAGCCATGTATATCTAGTAAATGGGAAGAATATAGTATAAGATATAGATATAAAAGCAGTATATATAATATAAATGTCAAAAATCCTGAAGGAAAATGCACTCGGAGAAAACCAAAGATTTTATTTTAACGGAAAAGAAATAAATGATAAAAAAATAAAGTTAGAAGGCAACGGAACAATAAATAAAATAGAGGTAATATTATAAAATATAAAAAAATTGTAATAAAATTGTAACAAATTTGTAAAAAAAACTTGTCTAAAATTTTGTTATATGATATAAATAGAATAATAAAAGTCGTAATTGAGAAAGGTGGGACTTTTGTGGAAGAAATGGAAGATAAAAAAACTATATTAATAGTAGATGATGAAAAGCCTATAGTAGATATCCTCGTATACAATCTTGAGAAAGAAGGATATAATACTTTAGAAGCAAATGATGGTGTTACTGCAGTAGAAATAGCTACAACGAAAAAGCCAGATTTAATTTTACTTGATATAATGCTTCCTAAAATGGATGGACTAACAGTTTGTAAAAAAATAAGAAGTTCATTAAATGTTCCGATACTTATGCTAACAGCAAAAGACGAAGAAATAGATAAAATATTAGGATTAGAACTTGGTGCAGATGATTATATAACAAAACCATTTAGCGTAAGAGAGTTAATGGCAAGAATTAAAGCAAATTTAAGGAAGTCAGAAATTACTGAAATGGACGTTACTCCTTCTAATGATGATGAAAAAACTAAAAAAATAATAGTTGGACCATTAGAATTAGATTTAGATAAATTTGAAGCAAAAATAGATGGAAAAGTAATAGACTTAACATTAAGAGAATTTGAAGTTTTAAAATTTTTAGCAAGTCAGGCAGGACAAGTAATAACAAGAGAAGTATTGCTTGAAAAAGTTTGGGGCTATGAATATTATGGAGATATAAGAACAGTTGATGTTACAGTCAGAAGAATAAGAGGAAAAATAGAAAAAGATACAGCTAATCCAAAAATTCTCGTAACAAAAAGAGGAGTAGGATATTATATAAAAAACAACTAAAAAAATAGATAAATTGTAATTTGTCTAAATTACAATTTATTTTTTATGTGAGGTAAATATGTTTAAAAGTACACAAATAAAGATAATATTAATATTAATAGCATTGGCAATAGTAATGTTTATAGTGCCACGGATTTTTTTATATAAACAATTTAGCAAATTTAGAACAAAACATAGAAACACTAAACCAAGCAATCCAAAGTGGAAAAATAGCTTTTTTAATAATTTCTATATCATATATATTAATATGCACAGTCGTAATTTTATTTACGTCTAAAATATTAGTAAATCCATTAAGAAAATTAATAAATAGCGCAAAAAAAATAGCAGAAGGAGAAAACATTGAAGGGGAAGTAAAATTCTTAGAAGATTCAGCATCAAAAAATGAAGTAGGGGATTTAGCAAAAGCATTTACCCTAATGACATCAGGGCTAAGAGAAAATCTAAATGAAGCAACAAGACAAAAAAAGCAAATAGAAACAATTTTGCTTCACATGACAGATGGCGTCATAGCTTTTAATATGGATGGAAGTATAATACACATAAATCCTGCAGCAACAAAACTTTTAAAGATAGATTCTAAAGATAATACTTTTGATAAAATCTTTAAAGATTTAAAATTGAATATAAATATGGAAAAAATTATATACTTAGATAATTGGGCATCTACAGAGCAAAAAGTAAATATAGGCGATACGTATTTAAATATATTCTTTGCTCCTTTTAAAGATGAAAACGATAGACCAGCAGGTGTTATGGTAGTAATTCAAGACATTACAGAACATGTCAAACTAGATAATATGAGAAAAGAATTTGTAGCAGATGTGTCACATGAACTGAAAACTCCACTTACATCAATAATGGGATATGCAGAAACTTTGGCAGACTCTGAATATGATAAAGATTTACAGCAAAAGTTTTTAAATGTAATAAAATCTGAGGCCGTTAGGATGACAAAACTTGTTAATGACTTATTAACATTATCTAAATTTGATAGTGATAATAGTAAATGGGAAAAGACAAAATTTGATTTAGGTGAACTTGTAAAACAATGCCAAGAAAGTTTGCAAATTGAAACAGATAGAAAAAAACAAAAAGTAGAATGTTTCGTTACAGCAGATGTACCAGAGGTTTTGGCTGATAAAGATGGAATAGAAAGAGTTGTTTTAAATATATTATCAAACAGCATAAAATACACAGGCGAAGGCGGAACTATAAAAATATATGTAGGATTTGTATATAATGATGCATATATAAAAGTTATTGATAATGGTATAGGAATTCCAGAAAAAGATTTAAACAGAATATTTGATAGATTTTACAGAGTAGATAAAGCAAGAACAAGAGCAATGGGAGGAACAGGACTTCGGACTTTCTATTGCTAAAGAAATATTAGATAAAAATAATGGTAGAATAGATATAAAAAGTAAAGTACATGAAGGAACAGAAGTAGTAATAACAATACCTACAAAATAATTGCTATTTTATAATACGAAACAATTGAAAAAATAATTATATTAATGTATAATTATTAACGGACATTTATTACGGAAGAAGGAAAATATAATGAAATTAAATATAAATTTAAGCCCTAGGACAAAAAACATATTAGAGTGGATATACTGTATTATAATTGCAGTAGTATTAGCCTTATTAGTAAGATACTATATAGGAACACCAACAGTTGTACAACAACCATCTATGTATAATACACTAGAAGAAGGACAAAGATTAATATTAAATAGATGGGTAAGAACAGTACATGGAAAATATAATAGAGGAGATATAATAACATTTGAAGCACCTAGCAATCCAATCCCATCATTATTTGAAATAGATATGGATAATCCAGTAGCAGCTTATGATTACAAACCTAAAGGATTTTTTGCTAAATTTTCATATTATGTACTAGAATTTACAAAAACAAGTTATATAAAAAGAGTAATAGGTGTAGCAGGAGATCATATTAAAATAGAAGACGGAAAAGTATATATAAACGATGTAGAACAAAACGAACCTTATTTAAGAGAAGGTATAACTACTGATGGAGGAAATTACAATGATATTGTAGTTCCAGAAGGATATATATTCGTAATGGGAGATAATAGACCTCACAGTACTGACAGTAGAACTTTTGGATGCATACCTGTTGAAAAAGTAGAAAGTAAAGTATGGATAAGATTTTGGCCATTTAATAAATTTGGAAAAGTAAACTAATCAAACCTTATAAAGGAAAATAATAATATGATTTTTGATGACATAGAAGGAAACGAAAAAAATAAAGAATTACTAAAACAAATAATAGAATCAAATAATATTGCACATAGTTACATGTTTATAGGAAATGAATCAATAGGAAAATTTCTATTTGCAAAAAAATTTGCAAAAGCAATATTATGCTTATCACAAGAAGAAAGACCATGTGATAACTGTAAGTCATGTATAGAATTCAGCACAAATAACAACCCGGATTTTAATATAATAGAACCAGATTCTGGCTCTATTAAAATAGACAAAATAAGAGAACTTGTGCAAAAAGTTTATGAAAAACCTGTTGTATCATCTAGAAAAGTATATATAATAAATGACAGCGAATGTATGACTAAAGAAGCACAAAATAGTTTATTAAAAACTTTAGAAGAACCGCCAGAGTATGTAACAATTATACTTGTTACATCAAATGACAATTTATTTTTACCAACAATAAAATCAAGATGTACAAAAGTAGTATTCAATAAATTAGCAAATGAAGAGCTATCAAATGTATTAAAAAAAGAGTATGGATATATTAATGTTCCTAAAATAACATTCGAAATTGCACAGCGGGAGCGTAAGTCATGCAGTAAGATTAAAAGATAAAGAAAATGAATATACAAAAGTAGATAAAATATTTAACAACTTAGAAAATATGAATTTAATTGATTTAATGATTAGCAAAGATGAGATATTTTCAAATAAAGAAGAGGCAAATGAAATATTAAATTATATTAACTTAATATTTTCTAATAAAATTAAAAATGATATTAAATATGTAGAATGTATGAATCTTGTAGAAGATACTAAAAATAGATTAGATAAAAATAATAACTATGACATGACAATAGATAATTTTTATATGACCTTATGGGAGGAGTTAAATGGCAAATATAATAGGAGTTAGATTTAAAAAATTAGGAAAAATATATTTTTTTGATCCAGATGGAAGAACTATAGAAAAGGGAGATTCTGTTATAGTAGAAACTTCAATGGGAAAAGAATTTGGAGAAGTATTAATACCTAACAGAACTATTCCTGATAATAAATTAGAAAAACCTCTTAAAAAAATTATAAGAGTAGCAACAAATAAAGATAAAAAACAGCATGAGGAAAACAAGAAAAAAGAGCAAGAAGCTTTAAAAATATGCAAAGAAAAAATAAAAGAGCATAAATTAAATATGACATTAACAGATGTTGAATATAAGTTTGATAGAAGTAAGCTACTATTTTTCTTTTCTGCTGAAGGTAGAATAGACTTTAGAGATTTAGTAAAAGATTTAGCAGCCATATTTAAAACAAGAATTGAACTAAGACAAATTGGGATAAGGGATGAAATAAAAAATCTGCGGAGGAAATGGAGTTTGTGGACGTGAACTTTGTTGTTGTTCTTATTTAAATGATTTCGAACCAGTATCTATAAAAATGGCTAAAGAGCAGAATATATCACTAAACCCTACGAAAATATCTGGAATTTGTGGAAGACTTATGTGTTGCCTAAAATATGAACAAAATGTATATGAAGATAAATTATCAAGACTTCCAAAAATAGGAGCAATTGTAAAAACAGCAGATGGAGAAGGAGAAGTTTGTCGGAGTAGAAACATTAAAAGAAATTATAAAAGTTAAATTAAAAGACGGAGAAGATACATTTTTTAAAAAGTACGAAGCAAAAGATATAAAAATTATAAAAAATGTAGAAAAAGAAGAAGAATTAGAAGTAGAAAATCCAGAAGATTTGAAAGAATTAGAAAAACTAGAAGAACTAGAAAAGCAAGATAAAAATAATGAAAACTAAGACATAAATTTTTCAAAATAAAATATATAATATATAAATTTAATCAAAAGCGAAGCTTTTCATTAAATTTAAAAGGAGGGGAAAAGAATCATGGCATATAAAATAACAGATAAATGTATATCTTGTGGAGCATGTGCAGCAGAATGCCCAGTAAATTGTATATCACAAGGTGATGATAAATACATAATTGATCAATCAACATGCATAAGCTGTGGTACATGCCAAGGGGTATGCCCAGTAGAAGCACCTTGCGAGTGTGACTAGAGCTAAAATAGTTGATATAAGCTAGGTAGAGAAGATTACTTAAAAACAATCTTCTCTATTTTCTTATCTTTATAATATATTTTATCAATTATAGAAAGCCAAAATTTTCTTTTTTCTATTCGAGATAATGACAAATATAAATTTTTAAAATCAGAATCAAATATTTTTTTTAATTTAGAAAAATCTTTTGTTGTGGTTTTCTTATAATTATCTTTTTTAGATTCCAATTCCTGTAGTTGATTTTTATATTTTTTATAATCAGTTTCATACATATTTTTATCTATTAAATCATTAATATATAAATCTTTTAACTTTTCAAGTTTTCTTTTTATTTCTTTAGAATTATCAACAAATGTTTCGATTGGTTTAGCATCTATAATTTGAGTTTCAGCAATATAATTTTTAGCTTCTTGCACTATATTATCTATTAGAAAATTTTCTATTCTATTTTCAAAAATACTATGTTTGTTTGGACATCTATAAACTTTGCCGAATTTCTTTAGACAGTTTCTCTGATTTCCAACAACGATAACTTACATAAGTTCCATATTTCTTATAAGAGATTCTTCTTGACATCGCTCCTCCACATTCAGCACATTTTAATATTCCGTCAAACAAAGATATAGGTGCATCTTTATTATTTTTTGTTATTTTTCTTCTTTTAGATAATAAATCTTGTACAGTATAAAACAACTCATCTGACATTAAACGAGGGATATAGTCATAAATATATTCGTCTTTTTTATACAATTTATATTTTCCAATATAAGCTGTTTCAGTTAGCATTTTTTTGTAAGTATCATAACTTTTAGATGGAAAGTGCTCTTTAAAATAATCAAAACTTAATTTAGTATCAGCTCCAACATTTATAAAATACTCATAAAATTTAATTATATTTTGTTGTTCTTCAACATTAACTACATAATGTCTATCAACGATGTCATATCCGTATTTTTTCATTCCAGATGTAATTTCTCCTTTATTTCGTTTGTTTTGAAATACGAATTTAATTCTTTCGGAAGTTTTTCCAATTTCACGTTGTGCTAGTGATACTTTTAAATTAAAAATAAAAGTTCCATCGGCTGTTGAAGTATCAATATCATCTTCATCAATTGCTTTCATTGTACAATTATTATCTTGTAATATTTTATTGATATTATTTGCATCTAATACATTACGAGATAATCTATCTAGCTTAGTGAATAATATCATATCAAAAACATTAGATTTATTAAGCATTTCATTTAGTGCTTTTCTTTTTTTCATAGAAGATGCAGAAATACCTTCATCAATATAAAATTCATATTTATATTTATTTTCTTTACAATATTTTTCTAAGGCATCTTTTTGAGCTTGTATTGAAAATCCATATTTGGCTTGTTCATCTGTGCTTGCAGGACACGGCAGTAACAAGCAACATGTTTTAATGTTCCTTCTAATGCCATTCAAATCACCCCCCTTTGCTTAAGCAATGCATGAATTTTTCTATGTTCACTATTGGTAACTATTTGCAGATTAGAAATATCATTATTGGTTTTATTTAAGTCTTTATGATGTACTATTTCTTCAGGAAGTAGATAACGTCCAATATGCTTTTCTACAACTAATCTATGTTCATAAACATAACCTCTTTTATCTGAATATGGATGATTAGGAGAATATATTTCAATGTATCCATTATTTTTTAAGTGCTTTCCACCATTCCAACTAGGATTTTTTTCTTTACTACAAAATAATTTTGCAGATGTTTTTTGATTATATAATGGTATATCATATTGCTTAAAATATCTTCTAGTAGCTGATTGAGTAATACCTAATATTTCTGAAATTTTATTTATACTATATTTTTCTTTGAAATATAATCTTGTTAAATATTTTTTAAATTTCTTATTAGACATACCTTTTTTAGTTTCATTAGAACGCATTTGATTTCTGTTAGTATCTATTCCATATTCATGTAATATTCTACGAACTGTAATATCTGATTTTACTCCTAATATAGGAGCTAATTGCTTCTGGGTAAGTCCTTTAGTGTAATATAAATATTTTAATTCATCTTTTGTTAATTTACATTTAATTGATTCAAACATAATAAAAACCTTCTTTCTAAAATAATTTAAATCTCTTGAAAAAAGGTTTTTAATTATGCTATAATAAATAGCATAAAGGAACCTTTTTAAAAGGACTTTATTCGGAAAAAGTATTGTGTGTTAGACTGCAATCAAACGAACATAATACTTTTTCTTTTTTTATTTTCTTTTTTTCTTTCTTCTAATTTCTTCAACAACCCCTATTATTCTAACAGGTAATTGCTCAATTTGTTCTTTTGTAAATGTGATTGGATCATATAAAAAGTTGCCATTTTCATCTAGTGTAGTATTGAGAGGTTGTAATCTTATAGTTTGATTTTCTTCATCTTTAATTACTCTTTTGAAAGTTCCGTCATTACCATTGACCATAATTACTGCATCATCGCCACTTTCACAATCTTCTTGTTTTAACAAAATTAGAGTATCTCCATCAAGGTATTCAGGATTCATAGAATTACCTTTTACTTTAAGTCCAAAATATTGCTTTCCACCTTTAAGCATTTCAACAGGTATTTCTTCTGTATCTATAATATCTTCTATACATTCGATAGGAGTTCCAGCAGGAATAGTGCCATATACTAATACAACAGCAGAGCCTTCCGATTTTTTACCCATACCTTCTATATTCTTATCAAAATTTTTTCTCATAGGCACATCATAACCCATTAACCAAATAGGAGAAACATTAAGCACATCTGCAATTATTTTTAAACCATCAGTTTTGGCTTTATATCTGCCAGACATATAACAACTGATTTTTGATTTATCTATCTTTGTAGCTTCTGCCAATTCAATGGGCTTCATATTTCGTATAGTTAAAGCATAAGAAAGTCGGTTTGCAAAAGTATCAACTAAATCGTCCATTTATACACCTCCAACAACTATATTATAGAACAAAGGTTTAGAAATGTCAAACTATTTTAAAAAATAATTTAAAAAAACTAAACTTTTTTTAAAAAAAGTATTGACTTTTAAAAAATGATATAGTATCATAATCATAGTTTAGAAAATATAAACTGAAATGAGGTGAAGAAAATGTACGATTATTCAAAATTAAAAGACAAAATTTTAGATAATGGTTATACACAAGAACAAGTGGCAAACGCATTAAATATAAGTAAAGGAGCGTTTAGCCAAAAAATAAATGGAACAGTAGCTTTTAGTCAAGATGATGTTGTTGAAATTAGCAAGTTATTAAAAATTCCAAAAACAAAATTATATGAATATTTTTTTACAGAAAAAGTTTAGAAAATATAAACAAAAAACAAAAATCCGACATTATGAAAATTAGTAAATATCTAAATGCGTTGATATTATTGACTTTGAAGATTTTTAAAGCTAATAATTAAAATAGAAAACTAAATAAGGAGAATTTATGTGGAGAATAGCATTACTAATAAACGATATTTTATATTTTATAACTTTAAGATGGTTAGAAGAAAAACATCATAAATTAAGATTTGTATTACTTAATTTAGTTATTCCTTTAATAATATCAATTATAACAAGCCTTTTAACAACAATGTGGATAGTGTCGTTAATAGAGCTGTGATAAAAGCTACTAGCATTGGGAAAAAGAAAGACCTAATTACATCTTCAAAGGTAAGAGTAGTTTCTCTTGAAAAATAATCAATTCCTTTTGCTGTAAGTTCAGGATTAAAATCGATACCTACATAAGAAATAAAACCACTATTCTTTAATTCATCACAAATAAGACCAATTTCTTTATAAGGAATATGAGTAATTTTAGATAATTCGGATTTTGTAATAAGTAAATCTTTTTTATATCGTTTATAAATAATTTTTAATACTTTATGTTGTTTACCATAAACAGTATCCAATATAATCACCACTTTCCACGAACATTATAACATAGGTGGTAAAAATAAACAAACTAGAGAAGAGAACATATAAAAATATCAAAAATAAAAAATGCAGTCTAACACACAAAAAAGAGAGGAAGTGATTAAATTGTGGATTATGAAAAAATTTACAACACATTAATACAAATAATAGCAGACAGAGAAAAAGTGATAGTAAGTACAAAAGTAGAAAGGAGTGAATAACAAATGAAAAAGAGAAAAATACAAAAAAAGAAGATAAAAGAATTAATAATAACAGCATTACAATTAACATTCGCATCAGTATTATGGGCAGCAATATTTGATATAGCTTTAATAAAAGCTGGAATATTTGTACTTTATTAGGAGGATAAGATGGAAGAAGAAAACAAACAGATACAAAAATTACAACTAGAAAAACATAAATTACTGTATATAGAATTACCAAATTTATTACATCAAATTTTAAATATATCAATGTGTCCTTTAATAGATTCAAAAGAATTGTTGGAACTAGATATAAAAGACATAAGAAAGATAACCAATGCAGAATGTGAGAACGCATTAAGTTATCTAAATAAAATTAAAGACCAAGTTTAGATTTAATATAATTTGAGGCTACTTGTTGAATAATAGGCAAAGAAACAGAAGTGAATTTAGATATTTTTGATTTAGTAGTTTTCCAGACACTTTTATCACGAATAGTATCTAAAAATTGATGACCTTGATAACTTATTGATTTAACTATTATTACATGTTGTTCATTACAGTTCCAACAGATTAGGGGATTTATATATTCAGCTTCAATAAGTCTATCAGCAGTATACATTAATGTTTGTTTATCATAATTTTTAAGAGTTAAATTATTAATATTAATTTTATCGTTATATTTTAGATTATCTTCTAAATATAATAATAAATCACGAACACAATTATAATCAAGTTTCATAAATAATAACCTCACTTTCGAGGATATTATATACCAAATTTAAAATAAAAGAAAGGAGAGAGAAATATGTTTAATAGAAGATTAATTAAAGCCTTAAAAAATACAATTAATAGCTTAGAAGAAGATTTACAAAATGAAAAAGAAAAGAACAGTTATTTAACAAATGATTGTCTTGTGTTACTAAAGAACAGCTCTAGAGACAGAAATAAAATAATAGATTTAGAAAACAACATAGAATTTTTAGTAAACAATTTAAGTGCAAAAAAAAGAGAACTAGTCCAACCATCAAATCAAAACTAGTTCTAAATAGAATTTAAGTATAAATTCACTATATTTATTATAAAAAAAAGAAAGGGAGATGTCAAGTGAATAATTTAAGTTTATACAACATAACAAATAAATTCGTTGAATTGATGGATAAAGCAGAAAATGGAGAACTAACAGAAGAAGAATACAACGAATTAGGACAAGAATTAGCATTAGAACTACAGAAAAAAGGAAGTAACATTATAGGATATACAAAAAATATAGAACTAACAATTAATGCAATGAAAGAAGAAGAAAAAAGAATATCTGATTTAAGAAAAAATAAAGAAAACAATTTGGAAAGATTTAAACAGTATGTAAAAGAAAACATGGAACGTTTAGCAATAACAAAAATGGATACAGAGTTAGGAACATTAAGCATAATTAAAAACCCAATGTCAGTAGAAATAGAAAACGAAAATGAAATCCCAGAGATATTTAAACAACAGATAGTAACTGTAAAGATAGATAAAACAGCAATAAAAAATCATTTTAAAGAAACTAGAGAATTAATACCAGGAACAAAAATAATAGATGATAAAACAAGTTTAAGAATTAAGTAGGAGGGGAAATATGGGAATACCAGTATTAATATTAGGAGAAAGTGGTAGTGGAAAATCAGCAAGTTTAAGAAATT
>CANQZZ010000020.1 GCA_947628465.1 uncultured Clostridia bacterium | reverse complement strand
ATATTACAAATATATTAAATTTTGTGAAATTTACATAAAACAGTTGAAAAAAATGTAAAAATATGCTAAAATTAAGATATGTAGTGTGTTAAGGGAGGAATTTCTATGGAAGAAAAAGAAAAAACATTAGAAATGGTCGAAAAAATACTTGATTTAAAAGACAAATTAGAAGAATTAGATGAAAAAGCAGATAATATTATTGAACAATGCAATATGGTAATTAATGAAGGGTAAGGAGGATAGATATGGAAGTAACTGTTGAAGATTTAAATAATGAATATTTAAGAATTAAAATGGCATTAGAAAAATATGAAGCAGATTTAAAAAAATACGAAACAGATTTAAAACAAGCATTAAAAAATAGAGAAGATGCTAAAAATGCTTTACAAGCTGCAAAAACAAATAAAGAAAAGAAACAATTTCAAGAAGATTTAAATAGAACAGAAAATGCAGTAATTGATATAAAGGCACAGGTTGAATTAGCAAAAAGTACACAAGAAGCAAATAGAGCTTCAATAGGAATGATTATGTCAGAATTAAAATCAAGACCTGAAATTCAAGAACAATATAAAAAATCAATGAGTGTAAGAACAGATAGAAAAATAGCTAAATTTGAGAAGCAAAAACAAGAACAAGAGGCAAAGAAGTCAACTTTAATACAACTAAAAAGTATAATTGCAAAACATCCACAAGCACAAATATTTGTTAACGAAATAGAAAATAAATCTTTAGAGATAAGCAAACGAGAAGTACAAATAAAAGACATAGATGAAAAAATTGCTAAGTTAGATCCAGAAGCTCCTGATTATGCAGCTGAAAAGGCTAGTTTAGAGGCAGATAAAGTAAAATTAGATGGAGAATGTGTTACTTTAAAAGCAGAAAGAAAATCTAGTAGAGATAATTTAAAGAAATTGATAAATAATCCTAAATATAATGAACATATTGATAATTTAACAACTAGAGCTAAATTAGATAAAGACATAAATAATGCTAATAGATTAATAAATAGAAGTGAAAATAAAATTAAAGATTATTCGCGTGCTAAGGAAGAATTGCAAATAGGAAAAGAAAAATCAAAATCAACACCACCAGTTCTAACAGCTACAAAATGGGATACTTTTAAAAATAATATAAAAAGTATATTTTCAAAAAAATATCCAGGTGACTCTTCAAGATTATCAAAATTAGGAAAAACTATAAAAGATTTATTTTCAAAGAAAGCAATTCCATCAGATCCAGAGCCAACACCTGTATCAAAGCCAGAAGATGAAAAAGCTTTTAGAGATGTAATGAAGTATGAAGTTATTAGAGAATTATATAATAAAGAATTTGATAATGAAGTTAGTAAGGCAAAGAAAGAAAGAGAACTTGAAGGTTCTGAACATGAAAAAGATGAGGAAGAAGATAGAGAGTTATAAAATATAAAGGGACCCATAAAAATATGGGTCCAGTTTTTAAAATAGAAAAAACATGGTAAAATAACTATATAACTGTATTTTAGGAGGAAATATAATGGATTCAAGCTCAAGTAGAAAAACAGGCAAAAATGAAAATGCAATAAAAACATTAGAAAAATTAAAGAGCATAATAGGAAGACATCCACAAGCTCAAATATTTTTTAATGATATAGAAATAAAATCTTTAGAAATTAATATGAAGAAAACGCAAATAAAAAGATTATCAAAAGAACTTGATAATCTAGATTCAACAAGTTATGATACAGCAACAAAAAGAGCTGAATTAGAAGAACATATATCTAAATTATATGATGAGTGTACAGCTTTAAGTGAAGAAAGAAAACTTAGCAGAAATAGTATGAAAAGATTATTAAACAATCCAACATATAATGAATTTATAGACAATTTAACTACGAGAAATAACTTGCAAAAAGATATAAATAAGCTGTTAAATGGAGACAAAACTGAACTAAGCGAGCAAGAAAAGAAGTCAGATGAAGAATTAGACAATAAAGATCAAGACGTAGATATTGTAGATATATGGAGTAAATCAGATCACCAAAATCAAGAAGCAGAATCAGAACAAGAACTACCTTCAGAAAGTCCAGAAGCAGAATCAGAACAAGAACTACCTTCAGAAAGTCCAGAAGCAGAATCAGAACAAGAACTACCTTCAGAAAGTCCAGAAACAGAACCAGAACAAGAACTACCTCCAGAAAGTCCAGAAACAGAATTAGAACAAGAACTACCTCCAGAAAGTCAAGAGATAAGATTAAAACATGAGTTACCTCCACAAGATTCAGAGGTAAGATTAGAACAAGAACTATCTCTAGAAGATTCAGATGATGAATTAAGTTTAGAAAATGAAAAATATGATGTTTCTAGAGATAAAAATAATACTTATGTTTCAGATAAACAAGGAAATAAAATGGCAATAATAAATGAGTTATATTCTAGCCAAAATCATAGTAATCCAATACTAAGAAGGGTAGGTAATTTTTTTAAAAATTTAAAAGATAAAATTTTTGGAAGAAAAAATAATAGTTCATATTATTATAGTGATACAGAAAATATAGTTGAAAATTCAATGAGAGATGAACTAAAAGTTTTGATAATTGAGGATGATAAAGTGTCAAGCAAATCAAAGAAAAGAAATGATAGGATGAGATATAGACATATAGAAAAAGAAACGGATGAAGAAATAAGATAATAATATATCAATATTTAGACTCATATAGAAATATATGGGTCTTATTTTTATGCAAAAATTTAAAAAAGGTTACGTAAAAAAGTAAAATCCAGATAAAAAATTTAAAAAAATTTGAAAAAAGTATTGCATTTTATAAATTTATAATATAAAATATGGTCAAAGTGGAAGAAAGTGGAGGAAAGTGGAATAAAAATCCTCTATATTGAAAAGAGGTGGAGGAATTGTTAATAGGCGAATATGAGCATACAATAGATGCAAAAGGCAGACTTATAATGCCAGCAAAACTAAAAGACGATATTGGCGAAAAATTTGTTATAACACAAGGTCTAGATGGATGTCTATTCGTGTATTCACAAAATGAATGGAAAAACTTCGAAGAAAAACTAAGAACCTTTCCACTTACAAATAAAGATGCAAGAGCATTAAAAAGATTTTTCTTGGCAAGAGCAACAGAATGTGAAATAGATAAACAAGGAAGATTTTTAATAACTAGTAATTTAAGAGAATTTGCATCACTTGAAAAAGAAGTAATAATTATAGGAGTGCTAGACAAAATAGAAATTTGGAGCAAAGACAAATGGCTTAAATACAGTGAAGAAGAAAATTTGGCAGCTGATGAAATTGCAGCAAGAATGGAAAACTTAGGTATATAACTTGCAAAAGTTTATATAAAACACAAAAGAAGGATGAATTATACTCATCAAAAACACAAAAGATTATAAAAATACAAAAGAAAAAAATGATATTTACAAAAGATAAAAACAAACGAGAGAGAAATTAAAATCAAAATACCAATGAAAAGATTATAATTTACGAAAGTAAAATTATATACACACAAATGAAAATTAAAAAACAAAAGAAAACTAAAACACAAAAGAAAAATTTAAAAGTACAAAAGAAATTTGGTTTACTAAAGAAAATGTAGGCAGGAATATTCCTGCCTACACAAAATACAAAAGAATTAAATAAAAAAACAAACTAGGAATGACAGTTGGTAAACTTTGATGCCAACTGTTTATATGTATTTAAATAAAAATTAAAACTAGAGGTAAAATGATGGCAGATAAAACCTTTAATCACACACCAGTTTTACTAGAAGAATGTATAGAAAATTTAAATATAAGACCAGATGGAATTTATATAGATGGAACAATGGGAGGAGCAGGGCATAGTTATCACATAGCAAAAAAATTATCAAAAAATGGCTTGCTAATAGGAATAGATAGAGATGCCGAAGCGCTTGAAGTTTCAAAAGAAAGATTAAAAGAATTTAGCAATGTTAAATACATTCATGACAATCATGACAACATAAAAGAAGTTATAAAAAGCTTAAGTCTAGATAAGGTAGATGGTATTTTATTAGATTTAGGTGTTTCGTCATACCAAATAGATGAAAAATCAAGAGGATTTACATATATGCAAGATGGGCCGTTAGACATGAGAATGGATAAAACTCAAAGCTTAACTGCAGAGTATGTAATAAACAATTATAAAGAAGAAGATTTAGCAAGAATTATATACGAATATGGTGAAGAAAAATATTCTCGAAGGATTGCAAAAAATATATGTGAATACAGAAAAAAAGAACAAATAACTAATACAGCAAAATTAGTAGAACTAATACAAAAAAGTATTCCTTCTTCTCACAATGAAAGAAACGGACATCCAGCAAAAAGAACATTTCAAGCAATAAGAATTGAAGTAAACAATGAAATAAAACCATTGCAAGATACTGTTATAAATTCAATAGAATGTCTAAAAAGTAAAGGAAGACTATGTATAATAACATTTCACTCATTAGAAGATAGAGCAGTAAAACAAGCATATACAGAAGCAGTTGGGAAATGTATATGTCCACCAGGACTTCCGTATTGTGTATGTGGAAAAAAGAACTTGGGAAAAATAATTACAAAAAAACCAATCCTGCCAACAGATGAGGAAATGAAAAATAATCCAAGAAGCAAAAGTGCAAAATTAAGAGTGTTTGAAAAGAATTAATAGAACAGAATAAAGAGCATTTGAAAAATATAAACTAAAGAAAAATTAAAGGGGGTGTATAAAAGTGCCAAGAAATTTTAATAAATATCAATATGAAACAAGTCCAAGAAAACTTGAGCCTGAATATACACCTGTAAAGAATCCATATAAAGCCAAAAAAACAACTGCAAGAAAAACAAAGAAAAGTAGCAATACAAGTAAATCAAAGCAAATAAAAAATAGACACAATCAAATAATAAAATACTTAATAGTAGGTTTTGCAATTATTTTTGGTATTTGTTATAGAAATTCACAAATAGATGAAAACTTTGCAAAAGTACAAAACTTAAAACAAAAAGTAGCAGATGTAGAAAAACAAAATGCACAATTAGAAATATCAATAGAAAATGGATTGAATTTAAATAATCTAGAAAAAGAAGCAAAAGAAAAATTAGGAATGCAAAAATTAAATTCAAAACAAACAATTTATATAACATTACCAAAAAATGATTATATAGAACCAGCAGCAGAAGATGTAATTATAGAGGAGAAAGAGTCTTTTTTTCAAGGTATAATAAACGCAATTATGAATATATTTAAGTAAGATTAGTATTAATTAAATAATAATACTAATCTTATTTTATTTAACAAGAAAAATATATTCGGAGGCATTAGAGATGAGAGCTACAAACATTAGTAGAAAAAGAAGACTAAGAAATATCCTATTTATTTCTTTTACACTCTGCATGCTGTTAATTGTAAGGGTTGGAGCAATACAATTTATTCAAGGCTCAGAACTTCAATCAATGGCATATATGCAACAAACATTAAATAGAAAAATAAATCCTAAAAGAGGAACAATATATGATGCAACAGGAAAAAACATACTTGCTGTAAGTGCAAGTGTAGAAACAATTTCAGTAACTCCAAACAATATAAAAAAGGAAGACAAAGAAAAAGTTGCAAGAGCAATATCAGATATATTTGAATTAGAGTATGAAACAGTTTTAAAAAAGGTAAGCAAAAATAGCTCTATTGAAACTATTGTAAAAAAAGTAGACAAAGAAAAAACAGATAAATTAAGAGAATGGATGGATAAAAACAATATCATTTCAGGAATAAATATTGATGAAGATACTAAAAGGTATTATCCTTATGCAACACTTGCATCAAACGTAATTGGATTTACAGGAAGCGATAATCAGGGCTTAGATGGAATTGAAAGTAGATATGATAGTGTTTTAAAAGGGACAACAGGTAAAATATTAAAAGTAACAGATGCAAGAGGAACAAACTTAGGAGAAGAAGGAGAAGACTATATTGAGGCGATAGACGGAAATGACATAGTTTTATCAATAGATATGACAGTACAATCAATTGCAGAAAAATACTTAGAAATGGCATGTATTGATAATGCCTGCTCTGATGGAGGAAATATATTAATTGCAAATCCTAAAACAGGTGACATTTTAGCAATGGCAGAGTATCCAAGTTATGACTTAAATAATCCATACAGTATAAATAAAGAAGATTTAAAATTTATATGGGATACTTTATCATCTAAAGATAAATCAGAGGCCCTTCAACAAATGTGGAGAAATAAAGCAATTTCAGATACTTATGAGCCAGGTTCTACTTTTAAATTACTTACGTCATCAGCAGCATTAGAAGAAGGAATAACAGATACAGATAATTCAGGTGAATTTGCTTGCACAGGTTCTATAAATATTGCAGGAACGAGAATTAAATGTTGGAGATATTATAGACCGCATGGAGCTCAAAGCCTAAGGCAAGCACTTATGAATTCGTGCAATCCTGTATTTATAGGACTTCGGACAAAAAATAGGAGTAGAAAAATATTATGACTATCTAGAGAAATTCGGACTATTATCAAAAACAGGAATTGACCTTCCAGGAGAAGCGGGAAGTATTTTTCTAAAAGAAGATAAAGTAGGACCAGTAGAACTTGCCACAATATCATTTGGTCAAAGATTTGAAATAACACCAATACAAATGCTTACACTTGTTTCAACGATTGCAAACAATGGAAAAAAGTTTACACCAAGGCTTGTAAAAGCAACAATAGATAGCAAAACTGGAGAGAGAAATGATGTGCCTTTAAAAGATGGAGAGCAAGTAATATCAGAAGAAACAGCAAAGAAAGTACTTAGTATGATGGAATCAGTAGTAGCAGAAGGAACTGGAAAAAATGCACAAGTTAAAGGCTATGCAATAGGTGGAAAAACTGGTACATCAGAAGACGGAGTAAATACAGGAAAATATGTAACATCATTTGTAGGAGTGGCAGATATTTCAGACCCAGAAGTGGTAATATTAATTCTGTTATATAACCCTACAGGTGAGGGGGGACACCAAGGAGGTTCTGTTGCAGCACCAATAGCATCACAAGTTCTTCGGAGAAGTACTTCCATATCTAGAGGTAAAAAAACAAGAAAACAGCGAAGATATCAAAGAAAGTATAGAAATGCCAAATGTATGTGGACTTACAATTGAAGAAGCCAAAAAAACATTAAAAGAATTGGGTGTGCAGGCAAATGTAATAAATAATACAGAAAATTCATCAGAAGATGAAAATGCAGAATATGAAGATAAAGGAAAAATAGTTGTTGAGCAACTTCCTAAAAAAGGAATACAAGTAAATACAAATACAACAGTAACTCTATATTTAAATTAAGACTACTTTATAGAAAAAATATTTAAATTTACTATACAAAATAAAAAAATAATTATATAATATGTGTGTATAATTAAAACAAGGGGCGGATAATATGATTTTAAAAGCCGTATTAAATGGAATAGATGGATTAAAAGCAAAAGGTAATTTAGATATAGACATAACAAATATAGCAGATGACTCAAGAGCAATAAAAAAAGATGGGATGTTTGTTGCAATAAAAGGATTTGAAACAGACGGACATAAATTTATAAAGGGCGCAATAGAAAATGGTGCAAAAGTTATAATGATAGAAGATTTATCAAACATAAAAAAATCTGATTTAACAGATGATGTAACAATAGTTGTAGCACCAAATACAAGGATTGCACTGGCAAAATCTGCATGTAACTTCTATAACAACCCATCATCAAAATTCAATTTAATAGGAATAACAGGAACAAAAGGAAAAACCACAACATCATTTATGATAAAATCCATATTAGAAAAGCATGGTCAAAAAGTAGGATTAATAGGAACAATAAGTAACTATATAGGAGATAAAAATTTAGGAGAAAGTGTAAGAACCACACCTGAAAGCTTAGAGCTTCAAAAACTTTTTAGTCAAATGGTAGAAGAAAAAGTAGATACAGTTATAATGGAAGTTTCTTCTCAAAGTTTAAAATTACATAGAGTAGATGGATGTGACTTTGGCATAGGAGTATTTACAAACTTTTCAGAAGATCACATTAGTGAAAAAGAACATCCCGATATGGAAGATTATTTCAATTCAAAATTAAAATTATTTGATATGTGCAAAATAGGCTATATAAATGCAGATGATTTTCATGTAGCAAAAGTAAAAAAATTAGCAAAAAATTGTGATATAAAAACTTATGGAATAGATAACACAGCAGATTTAATAGCAAAAGATATAACAGTAACAAATGCAAGTGTAGATTTTAAAGTAAAAATAGGAACAAGAAATGAAAGAGTAAAAACTGGAATACCAGGAAGATTTAGTGTATACAACTCTTTAGCAGCAATATCTGTAGCATCAAGATTTGGAGTATCAGCAGATGAAATTAAAGAAGCATTATTAGAAGTAAAAGTACCTGGAAGAAGCGAGCTTGTACCAAACAAAAAAGAACTTACAATAATGATAGATTATGCACATTCACCAGAAAGCTTGCAAAGTATATTATCAGCAGTTAAAAGCTATACAAGAGGAAGAGTAATATCTGTATTTGGTTGTGGTGGAGATAGAGACACTTCAAAAAGACCAATAATGGGAGAAATATCAGGAAATACAGCAGATTTTACAGTAATTACATCTGATAACCCAAGAACAGAAAACCCAGAAGAAATAGTAAAACAAATTGAAAATGGTATGAAAAAAACAAAAGGAAAATACATTACTATTGTAGATAGAGTAGAAGCTATAAAACACGCTATAAACATGGCAAATAAAAATGATATTATAGTTTTAGCAGGAAAAGGGCATGAAACATATCAAGAAATAAACGGTAAGAAAAATCCTTTTGATGAAAGAGAAATAATAAAGAAGATAATAGGATAAAAGGGGGAGAAATACTTGTATTTCCAAACAAGGATATTATTTGTATCATTTATAGCTACAGTAATTATATCAATATTTATAATACCCATATTAAGAAGATTAAAAGTAGGTCAAATAGAAAGAGATGATGGACCAGAATCCCATTATAAAAAGCAGGGAACTCCTACTATGGGAGGAATAATAATTGCACTTGGAATTATTATAGGAACAATTGGTGGATATTTATATTACTCATCAAG
Source organism: uncultured Clostridia bacterium (assembly GCA_947628465.1). Next base: position 8,682 of record CANQZZ010000020.1, on the reverse strand, counting down.
AGAACCAGAAGTAGCTAAAAATATTTTACCATTACTGTTTATTACAATAGGATTTGGAATAATAGGCTTCATAGATGACTATAAAAAACTTGTATTAAAAGATACTAAGGGCTTGAAACCAGCATATAAAATGTTAGGACTGCTTATTATTTCTGTTGCATATACATTGTATTTAACAAGAGGTATAAATTTAGGAACTGAAACATTTATACCTTTTGTTAAAAACTATGTTACATTGCCAATGAGTCTATACATTCCATTTGTAATATTTGTAATGCTTGGAACAACAAATGCAGTTAACTTAACAGATGGAATAGATGGATTAAGCACAAGTATTTCTGCAATTATTACAACATGTCTTACCGTAATAGCAATAATACTAGATGTAAAAGAAATAATAGTTTTTGGAAGTATAATTGTAGGAGCATGTCTTGGATTCTTAATATTTAATTTAAACACAGCACAAGTTTTTATGGGAGATACAGGATCACTTCTTCTAGGTGGCGTAATTTCCGCAATAGCATTGTATTTAAAAATGCCACTATTATTATTAATAATCGCATTAATTCCAGTACTTGAAACATTATCAGTTGTTTTGCAAGTAATATATTTTAAAAAAACAGGTGGAAAGCGATTATTAAAAATGGCTCCATTACATCATCATTTTGAGCTATCAGGATGGAAAGAAAACAAAGTAGTATCAGTATTTTGTATAATAACATTATTACTTTGTATAATAGCATTATTTGCAATATGAAGGGAAGGATGATATGGCTAGAAAAAAGCAAGTTTCGAAAGAAAAAAAAGCATATAAACCATTTGATTTTATATTGTTTATAACAGTATTACTATTACTAGCATTAGGTATAATTATGGTGCTATCTGCAAGCTCACCATCATCCCTTGCAACAACAGGAAGTAGTTATACATATGTATTTAAACAATTATTATGCGCTATAGCTGGTATAGCTGCAATGATTGTATTATCTAAAATAGACTATAAAGTATATTCAAATAGAAAATTTTATATGGCAGTATTTTGGATATCATTTTTAATATTATGGCTAGTTCTAGTTCCAGGACTTGGAAGGTCAGTAAATGGTGCAAGAAGATGGATTAAATTTCCTATAATTTCTTCACTTCAACCATCTGAGTTTACTAAAATAGGAATAATAATATTCTTTGCAGGATACCTTACAGAAAATAGAAATAATTTAAAACGTGCATGGAAAGGATTTTTTCTGCCAATTATTTTATTTTTATTACCAGTTGTAGGAACATTATTATTAGTACAATCACACTTAAGTGCATCTATAGTTATAATAGCTGTTGTATTAATAATGATGATAGTAGCAGGATGCAAAATATCACACTTTCTAACTCTAGGAGTAATAGGAGGAGGAGTAGGAGGGGTAGCATTATACGCACTTGCTAAATTTTATGATGTCGGTGCATACAGATTAAAAAGATTAACATCATTTTTAAATCCATGGTCAGATGCTCAAGGTAGTGGATGGCAAATAATACAAAGCTTGTATGCAATTGGGTCAGGTGGAGTATTTGGAGTAGGACTTCGGAGACAGCAAACAAAAATATTTATATATATCTGAGCCTCACAATGACTTTATATTTGCCGTACTTGCAGAAGAATTAGGATTTGTAGGATGCGTATTTGTTATATTATTATTTGCAATATTTATTTGGAGAGGAATAGTAATAGCAATGAAAGCTCCGGATATGTTTGGAAGTCTCTTAGCAACAGGTATTACAACTTTGGTAGGAATCCAAGCAATAATAAATATAGCAGTTGTTACATCATCAATTCCAGTAACAGGAATGCCACTTCCATTCTTTAGTTATGGAGGAACATCTCTAATAATTCTACTTTGCGCAGTAGGAATATTGCTAAATATTTCAAGGCAAAGCCAAAAAATATAGAAATTAAGCAAATGGGGGCAAAAGACCCATTTTGTTTAAATTTGCAGGAGGATAAATTAAATGAAAGTAATAATTGCAGCAGCACAAACTGGTGGACACATTAATCCAGGAATAGCAATAGCAAATAAAATAAAAAAGGAAAATAGAAATGCAAGAATAATGTTTATAGGCACAACAAGAGGACTAGAAAATGATTTGGTTCCAAGAGCCGGATTTGAATTAAAAACAATTGAAGCCTATGGAATAAATAGAAAATTAAGTTTTGACAATATAAAAAACATGTTTAAAACATTAAGAGGATTAGGTCAAGCAAAAAAAATAGTAAAAGAATTTAAACCTGATATAGTTATAGGAACAGGTGGATTTATATGTGGACCAGTACTTATGGCAGCAAAAAAATATAAAATTCCAACAATCATGCATGAAAGCAATGCTTTCCCAGGAGTGGCTGTAAAATTATTATCAAAAAAAGTAGATACCGTATTATTAGGTTTTGAAGATGCAAAAAAAAGACTTCCTAATGCAAAAAAAATAGTGGTAACAGGAACGCCTACAAAAATAAAGAAAATAGAATTATCAAACACTCAAAAGGAAAGAATAATAAAAGAGCTTAATTTAGATAAAAGCTTGCCAATTGTACTTGTATTTGGAGGAAGTCAAGGAGCAAAATCAATAAATGCTTGCTTAATAGATATTATAAAAAACAAAACAAATACTAACTATCAAATAATATGGGCATCTGGACCAAAGCAATATGAAGTAATTAAAAACAACTTAAGTGAGTTAAAAATAGATATAAATAAAATAAAAAATGTTAAAATATTACCATATATATACAATATGGAAGAAATGATGAATTTAGCAGACATTATTATTTCTAGAAGCGGTGCAATGACAATAAATGAAATAGCCATTACAGGAAAACCTGCAATTTTTGTGCCATTCCCATTTGCAACAGAAAATCATCAAGAATATAATGCAAGAGTTTTAGTAAATGCAGGTGCAGCAAAACTTATACTTGATAAAGACTTAAACGAAAAAACATTGTCACAAACATTAAATGAAATGTTAAAAGATAAAAATAAATTATTAGAAATGGGAAAATGTGCAAACAAAGTTGCAATAGAAAATGTTGAAGAAAAAATATATGAAGAAATAAAAAAGTTAGTAAAATAAAAACACAGAATACATATTAAAAAAAAGTAAATAGATTTTTTGTAAAAAAAGAGGTGAAAAATGGACTTAGAAGAATTTCAAAAAAATATAGGATATAGTTTTAAAGAAAAAAGTTTATTAAAAACTGCACTAACACATACATCTTATGCAAATGAAAAAAGCATAGAAAGCAACGAAAAATTAGAATTTTTAGGTGACGCAATATTAGAATTTGTTGTAAGTAAGTATCTATATAATAATTATACAAATCTAAAAGAAGGGGAAATGACTAAAGTTAGAGCAACTGTTGTTTGCGAAGAAAGTTTATATAAAATAGCCATAAAGCATAATTTTAGTGATTTTCTATACTTAGGGAAAAGCGAAATAAAATGCAATCGGAAATAAAAAACCTGCAATACTTGCAGATAGCGTAGAAGCAGTTATTGCAGCAATTTATCAAGATTCAAATTTAGATGAAGCAAAAAAATTCATCTTAGAAAATTTAAGTGAGTATATAGAAATTGCAAGTAAGCATGTAGGACAAAAGGATTATAAAACAGTATTACAAGAAAAACTTCAAAAAAACGGAAATGTGAAAATAGAATATATTTTAATAGATTCAAAAGGACCAGATCACAATAAAACCTTTGTAGTGGAAGTTAAGTGTAATGGAAAAAGCTTAGCTGTGGGAGAAGGAAAAACAAAAAAACATGCAGAAATGGAAGCGGCAAAAAAGGCTCTAGGAGGAAATAAATGAAAGAAAAAAAAGAACAACAATATATAATACCGATATTTGTACCACACTTAGGATGCCCTAATGATTGTACATTTTGCAATCAAAAAAGTATAAGTGGACAAACTAAAAAGGTTACTAAAAAAGATGTAAAAAATACAATAGAAGAATATTTAAAAAGTTTTAAAGAGGAAGATAGTTATAAGGAAGTAGCATTTTTTGGAGGAAGTTTTACAGGAATTGAAAAAGAAAAACAGGAAGAATTATTAAAGGCTGCATATGAATATGTAAAGAATAAAAAAATTGATTCAATAAGAGTATCTACAAGACCAGATTACATAGATAAAGATAGATTAAAACTTCTTAAAAAATATGGTGTAAAAACAATAGAATTAGGAGTACAATCTACAAATGATTACATATTAAAAAAATGCAAAAGAGGACATACTTTTGAAGATGTAAAAAGAGCATCAAAATTAATTAGAAGATATAGATTTGAACTTGGACATCAAATGATGATTGGACTTCCTGAAAGTACAAAACTTGATGAATTAAATACTGCAAGAGATTTAGCAAAATTAAAACCTAAAATTGTAAGGCTATATCCAGTACTAGTAATAAGCAATACAGAATTAGAAAAAGAGTATAGATCAGGAGAATATGAACCACTTACAGTGGACCAAGCAGTTGAAAGATGCAAAGAATTATACTATTTCTTTACAAGAAAAAAAATTGCAGTAATAAGGATGGGACTTCAAACTACTGATTTAATATGCAATCCTAAAAATGAAAAAAGCGAGGTTATAGCAGGTCCTTATCACGAAGCCTTTGGACAATTAGTAGAAGACAGTATTTGGTACGATTCCATATTAGAAAAAATTAAAAAATTTAATGTAAAAGTAAAAGAAATAGAAATACAAATAAATCCTGAAAATGTAAACAATGTAATAGGTCATAAAAAAGAAAACATACAAAAGCTAAAAGATTTATATGATGTAGATGTAAAAATAAAACAAAAAGAAGAAATAAAGCCAGGAAAATTTGAAATAAAAATTCTTAAAACTTATGCAGATTTTTTAGATGAATAAAAATTTCCAAAAACACCCATAATAAATATGGGTGTTTTTATGAGATTCAAAACAGGAAGACGAATAATAAAATTAAGATATATATTAGTACAAGCTATACAATTAATTGTAGGCACAGCAATTATTGCTGCTGCAACAAGTTTATTTTTGCTTCCAAATCAGTTATCTGCAGGAGGCTTTTCAGGAATAGCTACAATTACATATTATTTATTCCATATACCACTTCGGAACAATGGTATTATTATTAAACATACCTTTATTTATAATATCATTATTTAAAAATGGAAAAACTTTTTTTATTAATGCAATAGCCGGTACAGTACTATTATCGCTATTTTTAAATATATTTGACAATCTTAAACCATTAACAGATGATAGATTTTTAGGCTGTATTTACGGAGGAATAATTGCAGGAATAGGAACAGCAATTATTCTAAAAGCAGGTGCATCAACAGGTGGAAGTGACTTACTTACACAAATTGCAAAAGCATTTAATCCAAATATTAGAATAAGTAATCTGCTTGTTCTATTAGATACAACAATAGTAGGACTAAATGTAATCTTTTTTAAAGAATTAGAAGTAGGACTTTATTCTGCAATAACAATATTTATTATGGGAAAAATGCTTGATATATTTTTCGAAGGAATCAATTTTGCAAAAATTGTATATATAATATCTGTAAAATATGAAGAAATATCAAAAGAAATTGGAACACAAGTAAAAAGAGGAAGCACTTCGTTATATGGAAAAGGGATGTACAAAAGAGAAGATAAAAATGTACTTATGTGTGTAGCATCAAGAAATGAAGTAAGAGAAATAAGAAATATAATAAATCAAATTGATAAAAATGCATTTATAGTAATATCAAATGCAAGGGAGGTATTTGGAGAAGGATTTAAGGAAGATAGATAAAAAATGTTGACAAAAAATACTAAAAAGTATAAAATAAGAAAAAAACAGATATAAGGAGAAAGAAACATAAGATGAAAAATGAAAGTGATTTATTAAATATGTATATAACAGACCGATTAATAATATAAATCGAGTCTGTTTTTTGTGTTTAAAAAATAGTTTTTTAATTTCAAAAAATAAATAAAGGAGGAAAAAAGAAATGAAAAGACAAATTAAAACAAATTACAAAATAGGAGGTATTATATTGTTAATATTAGTAATGGCAATAATATTTCCAACAATAAGCAAAGCAAACTTACAATCAAGACCAGATAAAGATTCATTAACGAATAAAACAGTATCTGACTTTTTTCTACTATGTAGACAAATGGAAACCTCAACTGGTCCATTAGGGCTAAATGTAACTATAAGCACAGATGGAGATAAAGTTGAAGAAACAACACAATCAAATGGAATAGACGTACACATGATAAAAAACACAGAATATGGAACAGCAGCAATGCTAGCAGCATCAGCATATGGGGATTGTCCTGTTGGTTATAAGGATATTATTGATTCAACAACTCGGAAATGATTCAGGAATTATGCAAATGGCAGGAGGAAAATCTGAATATGTAGCAGGATGTTTAGATAGAAAGAATAGTTATAATACATACATATACAATGCCGAAGATAAATATAAAGATGTATATGAATCTGAGGATTTAGCAACAGCCTATAAACCAGGAGATGCAACTTATGAAACAAAAAAATGGAAAGGTGCTTCCTATGGTTACGCTACTTGGTCGTGGCCTATGTACTTCCGTAGCGGCCAGGGAGTGTTCTATTTCACGGTCAGCAGCCGCGCAGGTGGTGGGGATAGTTCCTACAGTACTCGTGCTGCGCTCGTGTGTGGTGTCGGACTTTAAAAAATATAAAAAGGAGGGCAAGCTGTGAAAAATTATAAAGGTATTACTTTGATAGCTCTAATAATAACAATAATAGTTATGATGATATTAGTAGGCGTATCAGTAACAATAGCAATAAACGGAGGACTATTTGGTGCAACGCGAGAAGCAAGTTTTAAAACAATGATGTCAGGATATAAAGAGCAAGTAGATACATATTCTATGGAAAAAAGAATAGGAGATTATATAAATGACACAACAAGCGTATCAGATATCAATGCAGGAGCAACAGAAAGGGAACCAAAAGTAGAAATAAAAGAAATTCTAGGAACAGATGTAAAGAAAGGATATGAAGAGAAAATTGCAGTAGAAGCAGGAGAGTTATATTATGTTCCAGTAAATCCAACCAATAGTGGTGTAAAAGAGGAAGTAAAATGGTGTTTTGAAATAGGAGTAAAAGTAAAAGGATATGACAATTATGAAGATTATGAAGTAGGAACAATTCCAGTATCAGATGGAAGTTATGAAGAAGCAGGAAAAATATTTGTAAATACACCAGATTTAACAGGATTTAGTAAAACACATACATACTTTGTAACTTATGATAAAGAAGGAAAAAATGAAACAATAGGTGAAAAGATTATAGGAAAAATCCCAGAAGGAGAAGTATGGTATGATTATGAAAGTAAAATATGGGCAAATGTAGTAACAATAAATGGTGAAAATACAGCATACTGGGTATGGATACCAAGATATGCATATAAAATAACATATTATACAACTGAAGATTTAACTGATGCTTCACCAGACAATGAAGTAACCCAATATGGAAATATAGATGTAAAATTTTTAAGTAAAGATGATATATGTAAAGAAAAAACGGAAAATGGAGAAATAAAACAAACAACATTAGAGCAATTAAAGAGTGAAGGATATAAATTACCAGAATCATTTACATGGGATGAAAAACCAATAGCAGGATATTGGGTAAGTAAATATGAAGTTTCAGAAGGAGCATCAATTTCGTTTAATATAGAAAAAACAGCTAACGGTTCAATAAAAGTATTTAATATAAAGAATGTAAATTGCGAGCGGAGGAGAATATAAATATTATCTAGATGGAGATTTAAAATATACAGGAACAGGTGAATATACATTTGAAGGCTTAGAGCAAGGTAGAATGTATGAAATAAAAATAGAGAATAGTAAAGGAACTTCTATGACAAGAAAAGTATATGCAGTAGATGTAGAAGAAGCAATGAAACCAAATTCAATTCCAACATCAGCTCCAGATTTAAGTGGATTTAAAGATGAAAATACTTATGCATACTATGTAACGTATGATGACAGTGGAAACAATGAAAGAATAGGAGACAAAATACAAGTTGGCGAAAATGGAGAACCAACAAATACTCCAACAGGATGGTATAATTATCAAAATAGGGTATGGGCAAATATAGTAACAGCAAGTGAAGAATTAACAGATGAAGAAAAAACAGATATAACAAAAGCAACAAATAAAAATGTGGCATATTGGGTATGGATACCAAGATATGAATATAAAATAATAGATTCTTCTAAAGAACCTGATTATATAGAAGGAGATAAGGTATTAACTGAAATAGTATTAATAAACTTTATAGACACCTCGAAAATCACACCAACAGAAGGATATAAAATTCCAGAATCATTTAAATGGGGAGAAGACAGAGAGCTTTCAGGATACTGGGTAAGCAAATACGAGGTATCAGACGTACAACAATAATAAAAATCATAAAAAATACTAGGGCATGAGTAACTCTAGTATTTTTTTGTGATGAAAAGAAAAACCAAAAAATGGAAAAAATTAGTATATTGATTTTCAAAAAAATCTTGATTTTGTAAATTAAATATAGTATAATCCTAAATTTGACAGTTAAATGGCAGAAAGCTTGATATTCAAGACTTCTGCCATTTTTGAAGTGCGTG
>CANQZZ010000019.1 GCA_947628465.1 uncultured Clostridia bacterium | reverse complement strand
GGAGTATTTACTAAATTAATAGAAAGAAATACAACAATACCAACAAAGAAATCACAAATATTCTCTACAGCTGCAGACGGTCAAACAAGTGTTGAAGTTCATGTTTTACAAGGTGAACGTGAAATGGCAGCATACAACAAAACACTTGGAAGATTCCAATTAACAGGAATACCAGCAGCACCAAGAGGAATTCCACAAATAGAAGTTACATTTGATATTGACGCAAATGGTATAGTTCACGTATCTGCAAAAGATATGGCAACAGGAAATGAGCAAAATGTTTCTATAACAGCAAGTACAAATCTTTCAGAAGATGATATTCAAAAAGCTGTTAAAGATGCAGAAGCACATGCAAGTGAAGATAAAAAGAAGAAAGAAGAAGTTGAAGTTAGAAATAATGCTGAAAGTTTAGTATATAGTAGCCAAAAAACTTTAGATGATTTAGGAGATAAAATAAGCGCTGAAGAAAAATCTAAAGTTGAAGCAGAAATTGAAAATGTTAAAAAAGCATTAGAAACAAACAATGTTGATACAATAAAAGAAGCTACTGAAAAACTAACAACTGTATTTTATCAAATATCAGAAGAATTATATAAACAAACACAAGCAAACAATCAAGCACAAGGAGCAGCAGCAGATGGACAAAATACAGATGCAGGAGCAAATAACAATGGTAATGTTTATGATGCAGATTATAAAGTAGAAGACGATGGAGACAACAAATAAAAACCACTGGAGGAGAAATAAATGTCTAATAAGAGAGACTATTATGAAGTGCTAGGTGTAAGTAAAACAGCAACTGATGAAGAAATAAAAAAAGCATATAGAAAACTTGCAAAAAAATATCATCCAGATGCTAATCCAGATAATAAAAAAGAGGCAGAAGAAAAATTTAAGGAAGTATCAGAAGCCTATGAAACATTATCTGATTCACAAAAAAGAAGAATGTATGACCAATTCGGACCTGATGGACCTCAAGGCTTTGGCGGCGGAGGTCCTGGTGGTGGATATTACTCATATTCAACATCTGGATTTAATGGATTTGATGATTTTGATTTAGGTGATATATTCTCATTCTTTGGAGGCGGCTTTGGAGGAAGAGGTGCAAGGCAAAAATCAGCAGGACCAAGAAAAGGTAGAGACTTAAAGTATAGTATGAATATTACCTTTGAAGAATCATATTTAGGAGTAGAAAAGGAAATATCAATATTACGAGAAGAGGAATGTCCTACATGTCATGGCTCAAAAGCAAAACCAGGTACAACAGCCGAAACTTGCAAAGCATGTAACGGAACAGGAACCATAAGGCAAACAGTATCTACAATACTTGGACAAATGCAAACAACAAAAACTTGCCCTAACTGTAATGGAGAAGGAAAAGTTATAAAAGAAAAATGTCCAGAATGCAAAGGCAGACGGAAAAATAAGAAAACCAGTAAAAATAAAAGTAAAAATACCTGCAGGTATAGCAGATAAACAAACTGTAGTATTAAGAGGCGAAGGCGAACCTGGCGAAAAAGGCGGACCAAAAGGGGATTTATACATTGTTGTAGGTATAAAAAGACATAGTATTTTTTCAAGAAATGGTGATAATGTAGTTTGCGAAATTCCAATTACATTTACACAAGCAACACTTGGAGCAAACTTAAAAATACCAATGGTAGATGGAAAACAAGAAGAATATAGAATTCCAGAGGGAACACAAACAGGAACTAAATTTACAATAAGAAATAAAGGATTTAAATCAGTAAATGGAAATTGGAATGGTGACTTTGTATTTACTGTAACAGTACAAACTCCAAAGAAATTAACTGCAGAGCAAAGAGAATTATTAAATCAGCTTGCAAAAACTATGAATGAGCAACCACCAGTTAAAAAAAGAGGAATATTTGGATAAATAATAAAAGAGAAAATAAAATATGCACCACCAATGTTAGTTAAAAACTACATTTGGAGGTGTATTTTTTTCGCAAAAATTTACTAACTGTTAAAAGTATGATATAATTCCATTGTTAAAGGAGAAAAATTATGCCAAAATTTTTTGTAAAAAATAATCAAATAAAAGATGGGAAAATCGTAATAACAGGTAAAGACGTAAACCATATAAAAAATGTATTAAGATTAAATATAGATGATGACTTGCAAATATGTGATTTAGATACATCTGTGAATTACGCATGCGAAATAACTAAAATAAGTAATGAAACAGTAGAATGTAATATTTTTAATAAAATAGATTCTTTAAGTGAGCCAAATATACACATACATATTTTTCAAGGGCTTCCAAAATCAGATAAAATGGAACTTATAATACAAAAATGTGTGGAATTAGGAGCACAAGAAATAACTCCGGTAGAAATGAAAAGATGTGTTGTAAAAATAGATGAAAAGGGAAAAGCAAAAAAAATAGATAGATGGCAAAAAATATCAGAAGTAGCAGCAAAGCAATGTGGTAGAGATATTATTCCTAAAGTTAATAATATAATAAATATAAAAAATATTTGTAATTTAACTTCTAAATATGATATAGTATTATTAGCGTATGAAAATGAGCAAACAAACACATTAAAAAATGAATTAATAAAAATAAAAGAAAAAACGAAAAGTAAAAATGACAAATTTAAAATTGCTGTTATTATTGGTCCAGAAGGCGGAATAGATGAAGAAGAAGTAAATTACTTAAAAGAAAATGGAGCAAAGGTTATAACACTAGGAAAAAGGATATTACGAACAGAAACAGTAGCATTTGTTCTAACAAGTATAATAATGTATGAGCTAGGAGATTTAGGAGGAAATGTTTAATGAAAGAAAGTACAATAGAAAAAATAGAAAAAGAAATAGATGAAAAAACTACATTATCAGATGAAACAAAAAATAGTATTAGAAAAGATATTTTTATAAATATTATAGTAGGAGCTGTAATAATATCTTATTTTATATTCATAATATTAGGTAGTATGCGGAAATGTAAAAATTATAGGAAGAGAATTGTTAAACCTTTTCAGTTTTATAATTTTAGGAATATCTATAATTTTATTTGAAGTTGCATATAAAAAAGATAGTGGATATTTAGCAATGTTTGGAATAGAGTCCTTAGTAGTTGCTATATTTACATTGTTTTTGCCATATATAGTATTTGAAGTAGGTGATGTATACAAAAAGTATTACTTGATGTCTAGCATATATATTGCTGCATATTATATTTTAAAATCAGTATATATATCTGTGAAAGTTAAAAGTAAAAGTATGGAAAATGTAAGCGATGTAAAAGAAATAGTAAAAAGAGGTAAAGCAATAACTAATGAAGATGTAGAGCAAGATGATGCAGAAGATATAGATGAAGAAACAAACGAAAATTTAGAAGCAGATAATGATGAAAAAGAAGAAAAGAAACCCGTAAAAAGAGTAGCTAAAAAGAAAACAGCAACAAAAAAGGCAGAAACGAAAAAAACAGGAGAAAAGAAGACTGAGGAAAAGAAAACGGGAGCAAAAAGGACAACTGCAAAGGTGCCAGAAAATAAAGAAACAAAAAGTAAAAAGACGGAAACAAAACAGACTGGAACAAAGAAAACTGCAACCAAAAAAACAGAAACCAAAAGTGCAGGAACAAAGAAAACCGAAACAAAAAAAACAGGAACAAAAACGACAGAGGCAAAGAAGGAAGCAACTAAAAAAGATAGAACAAAAAATGAAGTAACAAAAAAAGCAGAAACAACAAAAACAAAGAGTAAAAAAAGTGATGAAAACAAAGCAAATGAGGCACCAAAAAAACGAGGAAGACCAAGAAAGGTGGTTAAAGAATAATGATTAAAAGTATGACAGGCTTTGGCAGGGCAATATATGAGAATGAAGGAAGAGAATATATAATTGAAATAAAATCGGTAAATAATAGATATAGTGATATTAATATAAAGATGCCTAGAAATTTAAACTACCTAGAAGAAAAGGTAAAAAAAGAAATATTAAATTCAGTATCTAGAGGTAAAGTTGATGTATTTGTAACTTTTAACAATAATAGTGATAAAGGAAAAAATATAAAATTAAATACTGAAATTGCAAAGAAATATATAAATGAGCTTAAAAAATTATCAAAAGAGGCGGAAATAATTGATAATGTAAATATAATGGATATTTCAAAATTACCTGATGTGCTAAATATAAGTATAGAAGAAGATGCAGAAGAAATAATAGAAAAAGAATTAATCATTGCTCTAAATGAAGCAATAAAGAGCTTTATAGATATGAGACAAAAAGAAGGAAATAAAATTAAATTAGATTTAGAAAACAGAATAAAAATAATTTGTGATAAAATTGATAAAATTTCTAATATTTCTACTGGACTTGTAGAAGAATATATAGTAAAATTAGAAGCAAGAATTAAAGAATTACTAAAAACTGATGTAGTAGACCAAACAAGGCTAGCACAAGAAGTAGTTATTTATTCAGATAAATGTTCTGTTGAAGAAGAAATAACTAGACTTAAAAGTCATGTGTCACAATTTTTAAATTTAATAAATGAAAATATAGCTGTTGGAAAAAAATTAGATTTCTTAATTCAAGAAATGAATAGAGAAACAAATACAATAGGGTCAAAGGCAAATAATTTAGAAATAACCAATTTAGTTGTTGATATAAAAACAGAATTAGAAAATATACGCGAACAAGTGCAAAACATAGAATAAGGAGGATTATGCTATGCAATTAATAAATATAGGATTTGGAAATATTGTTTCTGCAAATAGAGTTATAACAATAGTAAGCCCAGAATCTGCTCCAATAAAAAGATTAGTACAAGAAGCAAAAGATTCTAAAATGGCTGTTGATGCTACTTGCGGAAGAAGAACAAGAGCAGTTATAATAATGGACTCAGGACATGTAATACTTTCTGCTGTACAACCAGAAACAGTTGCATCTAGATTAGATAAAGATATTAGTAAAGAAGAATCAGAAGAATAATAAAAAAAGGAGATTGATAAAAATGATAATTAAACCTACCGTTACAGATTTATTAGAAATATTTGATAACAGATTTGAACTTGTAATTGTTACTTCAAAAAGGGCAAGACAAATAGCATCTGGAAGTGTTCCACTTACAAGAGTAAACGAAAAATCATCTGTTACACTTGCTGCAAATGAAATTGCAGAAGGAAAGGTGGTAATATGTTAGTATTATTATCCGGAGTATCAGGAGCAGGAAAAGACACAATAAAAAAAGAATTATTAAAAAGAATGGATAATGTAACAACAATGCCTTCATATACAGATAGATTGCCAAGACCTGGTGAAGTTGATGGGGAAGTATATAATTTTGTAACTACTGAAGAGTTTGAACAAAAAATACGAGAAGATGAATTTTATGAGTATTCTGTGCATCATGAACATTATTATGGAACATCAAAAAAGATATTAAATGAAAAAATCAAAGATGGAAAAATAATTGTAAAAGATATTGAAGTTAATGGAACAGAAAATTTAATTAAATTATTAAAAAATGATATAAAAATAGTAACAATTTTCTTAAGAGTTCCTAAAGATGAACTAAGAAGAAGATTAGAGCATAGAATAGAAAAAGCAACAATTAAGGAAATAGAACTAAGACTTAATAGATTTGATTATGAGGAATCTAAAATAGGGATATATGACTATGTAATAAAAAATGATGATTTAGAAAAAACTGTACAAATAATTATGACAATTATACAAAATGAATACAAATTAAAATAATATTTTAAAGTTAGAATTTAAATATTTATCAAGAATAAAGGGTCTTAAGTATGTGATTTATTTTGAAAATTACATACTTAAGACCCCTTTATATTTTTCTATTTTTTTGATATACTTATATGCAAGGTGAAAAAATGGTAGCAGAAGTTATAATAAATACAATTGCAAAAGAACTAAATAAAACCTATGATTATATAATACCAGAGGCTATTTTAAAAGATATAAAAATAGGCTCTAGAGTTTTTGTGCCATTTGGAAAAACAAAGCAAGAAGAAGGATTTGTTATTGGAATTAAAGAATCTTCAGAATTTGCCAATAAAGAAATAACAAAATTAGAAGATAATATCTTAAGCAAAGAAAATATAGAGCTTGCAAAAATAATGGCAAGAAGATATTTTTGTAATGTATCTGATTGTATAAGACTTATGCTTCCTCCAGGGAATAGTACAAAAAATATTCAAAACAGAGTAAAAGATAAAAAAGCAAATTTTGTATACTTAAAAAAAGAAATAGAAGAAATAGAATTTGATATAGAAGAAGGAATAATTAAATCAGAAAAACAAAAAAGATTGCTTACATTTTTATTTGAAAATGAAGGAATACATATTTTAGATTTAGAAATATTAACAGACACATCAAGAAGTATAATTAAAACATTAGAGAAAAATGGATATATAGAAATATTAGAAGAAAAAGTAGAAAGAAATCCATTTGCACATAAAAATATAACAAGAGATAAATCTCTTAAACTAACAGAAGAACAGCAAATTGCATATAACAAAATAAGCAGTAGCAAATATAAAGAGTTTTTGATATATGGAGTAACAGGCTCACGGAAAAACCGAAATATATTTGCAATTAATAGAGAATGTAATAAAACAAAACAAAACAGCAATAGTATTAGTTCCAGAAATATCTTTAACACCACAAATGGTAGATAGATTTTTAGCAAGATTCGGGGAGTGCATAGCAGTCCTTCATAGCAAACTTTCAGTTGGGGAAAGATATGATGAATGGCAAAAAATAAAAGAAAACAAAGTAAAAATTGTAATTGGAGCAAGGTCTGCAATATTTGCACCAATTCAAAATTTAGGAATAATAATAATTGACGAAGAACATGATTCATCATATAAATCAGAAATGTCACCTAGATTTAATGCAAAAGAAATTGCAAGTTATATGGCAAAACAGAACGATATTCCGCTAGTTTTAGGTAGTGCAACTCCATCAATAAACACATTTGAAAAAGCAAAAAGAGGAAAAATAGAGTTAATAACCCTTACAAAAAGAGCAAATAAAGCATCTTTGCCAAATGTTAAAATAGTTGATTTAAGACAAGAACTTGCAAACGGAAACAGGTCAATGATAAGCAAAAAGCTATATGATGAAATAGAAAAAAATCTTCAAAACAAAGAGCAAACAATACTATTTTTAAACAGACGAGGATTTTCAACATTTGTAATGTGTAGAGATTGTGGTTATACTGTTAAATGCAAAAGATGTAATATAAGTTTAACATACCATAGATATACTAACACATTAAAATGTCATTATTGTGGCTATGAAATTAAAAATGTAGAAATTTGTCCAAGTTGCAAAAGTAAAAATATAAGGTATTTTGGAACTGGAACAGAAAAGTTACAAAATGAAATACAAAAATTATTTCCAAATGCAACAACAATAAGGATGGACATAGATACTGTAAGCAAAAAGAATTCACATGAGCAAATACTAAATAAATTTAAAAATGAAAATATTGATATACTAATAGGAACACAAATGGTAGTAAAAGGACATCATTTTCCAAATGTAACATTAGTAGGTGTTATTGCAGCAGATAATAGTTTAAATATAGAAGATTACAGAGCAAATGAAAGAACTTTTGATATACTTACACAAGTTGCAGGACGAGCAGGAAGAGAAAAAGAAGGACGAGTAATTGTACAATCATACAATCCAGAAAATTTTGTAATAGAATGTGCAAAAGAGCAAAATTATGATGACTTTTATAACACCGAAATAGAACTTAGAAAACAATTGAAATATCCGCCATTTTGCGATATAATAATGTTTGGGATAAGTTCTAACAGTAAAGAAGAAGTAGAACAAGCATCAAAAAAATTGCATACAATATTAGAGAAAAAATGTAAGGAATATAAAATAAAACTAGATATATATAGACCAGTTGTATCTCCAATAAGCAAAATAAAAAATAAATATAGGTGGAGAATAATTGCAAAATGCAACTTAAGTAATACAATTGTAAATTTAGTAAATAATACATTAGAAGAGTATTATAAGTTAAAATTCAAAAATACAAGAGTTGTAGTAGATATTAATCCAAACAATATGAATTAGGGGGGAAAAATATATATGGCAATTAGAATAATAAGAGAAGAAGGAGACGAAATACTAAAAAAGAAATCAAGACAAGTAGAAGTAATTGATGAAAAAGTAAAAGAGCTAATTCAAGACATGCTAGAGACAATGCACAGTTTAAATGGAGTAGGACTTGCTGCAGTACAAGTTGGAGTTTTAAAAAGAATTGTAGTTATAGATATATATGAAGAAGGAATAGCACCATATATATTAATAAATCCAGAAATAATAGAAACAAAAGGAGAACAAGTAGTTGAAGAAGGATGCCTTAGTTTTCCAAATAAATTTGCAAAAATAGTAAGACCAAAAGAAGTTACAGTAAGAGCTTTAAATGAAAACGGAGAAAAAATAGAAATAAAAGCAAAGGATTTGCTTGCACAAGCAATATGCCACGAGGTAGACCACTTAAACGGAGAAGTGTTTATTGATAAAATTATACCAGGTACTTTAGAGATAGTTACACCAGATGATGAAAATAATAAGTAAAGAAATAGATAGTTAATACCAATTTTAAATAAAATAAAAAATTAAATTTAAATTACAAAATATAAAATAATTAAGGGGGGGAAGAATATTGAAAATAATTTTTATGGGAACTCCAGATTTTGCAAGAGATTCACTTAAAGCAATTTATGAAGAAGGGCATGAAATATTATCAGTTATAACTGTTCCAGACAGACCAAAAGGAAGAGGCATGAAACTTGCATATAGTGAAGTTAAAGAATATGCTCTTGAAAAAAATTTAGATATTCTTCAACCAGATAAACTAAGAGGAAATACTGAGATTATAGATAAAATAAAAGAATTAAATCCAGATATAATTTGTGTTGTAGCATATGGAAGAATACTTCCAAAAGAAATATTAGACTTGCCAAAGTTTGGTGCAATAAATGTTCATCCATCACTTCTTCCTAAATATAGAGGCTCTGCACCAATACAATGGGCAATATTAAATGGTGACAAAACAACGGGTGTTACAACAATGTATTTAAACGAAGAAATGGATGCAGGAGATATTATTCTTCAAGAGGAAGTTACAATAGATGAAGATGAAACTTCAGGACAGCTATGGGATAGACTTTCAAAAATAGGAGCAAATCTTTTAGTAAAAACTTTAGAGCAAATTGAAAAAGGTGTAGCTCCAAGAAAGAAACAAGGAAATAATTTTACTATTGCACCAATGCTTGAAAAGGAACAATCAAAAATAGATTGGGAAAACAAGACAGCAAAAGAAATTAAAAACTTAGTAAGAGGACTAAATCCAATAATGGGCGCATATAGCAGTCTTAATGGGAAAAAGATAAAATTCTGGAAAGTAGATACAATTACTGTAGATGAGTTTATAAAAAAATATAAAGAATTTATAGGATATGAATATAGATTTTCAGAAATAGAGCCAGGAACAATTTTATATGTAGATAAAAAAGAAGGAATATATATAATGACAAAAGAAGGAATATTGCTTGTTTTAGAAATTCAAGGTGAAAATGCAAAGAGAATGACAGCACCTGAATTTTTAAGAGGAAACAAAATAGAAGTAGTAGATAAATTTGAATAATATAAATAAATTTAAATAATAACAGGGAAACAATCCTAATTAAAAGAAAAATTAGTGAATGTTTCTCTAATTTTTTTGTAAATTTGAAAGTATAAATCCAACAATAAATGAAATAATAAGTAACAATACTGAAACAAGACCATGTAAATCAAAAGTAAATCCAGGATATATTACGAAAATAGAGCCTAAAATAAATCCAATAATACCTGAATATGTATAGCTTTTAGCAAATTTAAACAATAAATTTATAATGCTTAAAAATATAACTCCACCAATCAAAAGACCAATTCCAATAGGAAGAAGTATAGATAAATTTAAACTAGAAATTGCAGATAAATATAATTTATATATTCCAAGCATCATAAGTATTACAGTTTTACTAACTCCGGGAATTACAATCCCAGCAGACATTAAAGCCCCTGCAAGAATTAAATACGAATTAGAATTTATATATGATGTTATATTAATTGACTTTTCTAAAGCAACAAGATAAACACTAAAAGAAAGAGTAACAAGCAAACACAAAATATGTGATAAAGTTACTCTTTTTATTTGAGCTTGCTTTATAACTAATTTTAGGCTTCCTAAAATCAAACCAATAAACGTAAATGAAGCCTCCATATAAAATTTATCAAAAAGCACTCTTAAAATATTTCCAAAAGCAAAAATTCCTAAAAGCATGCCAAATCCAATAGGAAGAAAAAACTTAAGATTATTTTTTACATCTTTAAAAAAATGAAGTATTTTATCTACAAATTTTTCATACAAACCAAAGCAACACAAAAAAACTCCGACTGCTTATTCCAGGAAGAATTGCACCTGCACCAATTAGTATTCCAACAAAAAAATTAGACATAGCACCTCCAAAATGTCCCAAAGGGGACGTTTCTTTTTGGGACATAATGTCCCAATTTATGCAGATATTACATTTTAATTTAAAAATATACTTTAATAAAGTTTATGCAATTATATAAAAAATATAATAATTTTTGTAATTAAGGAAAACCTAAGTAATATATGTAAATATAAAGACGGAGGTATTTAATTTATGTTTATACCGAAAGCAATATATTATGAACCTAAATCTAGAGAATATGAATTAGGAAAGAGACTGCTTGATACTTATGAAAAACAAGGAGTTACATTAATTCCGATAGAAAATCATAATAATATTGAAGAAATGAGAAAAAAGCAAAATTCAGAATTTGCAAATATGAAACAAAATATAATAATAGGAATAAGAAAAACGCATAAATTTGTTCCAAACCATAAAGTGTCAGATTTTTTAGTACCATATACATCATCAGGTTGCACAGCTATGTGTATGTATTGTTATCTTGTTTGTAATTATAACAAATGCTCATATTTAAGGCTTTTTGTAAATAGAGAAGAAATGTTGGATAAAATAATAAAAGTTGCGAATGAAAGTGATAAAGATTTAACATTTGAAATAGGCAGTAATAGTGATTTAATTTTAGAAAACACAATTACAAACAATTTAGAATGGACAATAGAAAATTTTAATAGAGCAAAAAAAGGATATCTAACATTTCCGACTAAATTTGATATGGTAGACCCAATATTAAATTTAAATCATAACGGGAAAATAATTGTAAGAATGAGTATGAATCCGCAAGAAATAATAAACAGAGTGGAATTTGGAACATCAAGGTTAGATGATAGAATAAAAGCGATAAATAAGCTAAAAGAAGCGGGATATAAAGTAGGAATATTAATAGCACCAATAATATTAGTAGATAATTGGAAAGAGCTATATGAGAATTTAATAAAAAAATTATCAGAAGAGTTAAGTGAAAAAGTAAAAAAAGAAGCGGTATTTGAATTAATTTTTATGACATATAGCTATGTTCATAAAATGATTAACAGAGAAGCCTTTCCGAATGCCATAGATTTATTCAATCCAGAAATTATGACAGGAAGAGGCAGAGGGAAATATATGTATAAAAAAGAAATAAGAGAAGATGGAGAAGAATTTTTAAGAAGCACAATGAAAAAATATCTTCCAAACAGCAAAATTTTGTATATAGTTTGAAATAGTAATTTAGATTAAGACACAATAAAAAAATAATATTGTTTTATATCTTAATTTGTGATATAATATATGCATAAAAATTTTGAAAGGGGTTTTATTCAATGACATTGGCAGAAAAATTACGGTACCTAGAAGAACGATATGAACATGTCTTTGAAGTACTAAAAGAGGTTGTGCCTAATCTGATTGATGATCCAGAACATCCGACCAATGAAGATTTGGATTCGTATAATTTCTGGATTGACTGTCTTAATGAGGACGAGGCGCAAGCGTTCTATCATTTCAAAGATTAAAACTCATTTGCCCTAGTTATTCTAGGGCATCTTTTTTTGTTAATTTAGAATATATATTGATAAATTTAAAATTGATGCAAATATAAGCCAAATCAAGTATGGAATTTGTAATAATCCTGCTACTTTATTCTGTGCATAAAATTCCTTTATCATCATTATTACTAAAACAATTAGAAGTAAAATCCAAATAAATGAAAATAACTTCCAGTCAAAAACAAAAAAGAAAACAGTCCAAAGTAAATTTACAAATAATTGCCAGTAGTAAATTGTATTTATTTTATCATTTGTTAAATTATTACTTTTAAGTATTCCATAAGATACACCTATTAAGGTATAAAGTATAGTCCAAACAATTGGAAAAACAATTGCAGGTGGAGCAAAGCTAGGTTGTATAAGTGAAGAATAGTTCATAGAGCCAGATATTATAAATCCAACAGCTGTTCCTAATAATACAGGAACAAGTATTGATTTAATATATGTAACTAAATTTTTCATAAAAATAGAATCCTCCTTTTGTATAATATATTTTATAGAATAAAAATTATACCCAAATGAATTATAGATTAGAGTAATATAATTCATTTTTTCTATTAATCCATTCAGTTGACGAATCCATTGCTGCTCTACAAGCATTCGTTTTATCTAGACTATTTAACATTACAAAATCATGAATCATTCCTTGAAATCTAAGAGATGTTACATCATTTCCTGCTCTTCTTAATTTATTAGCGTAAGCTTGACCTTCATCCCTTAAAACATCTGCCTCACCATTTAAAACAATTGTATCTGGCATACATTTTAGCTGTTCTATGCTTGCATTTAAAGGAGTTGCAAGAATAGATTTTCTTTTTCTAGCATTAGGCTCATATTTATTCCAAAACCATTTCATTCCATTACGATATAAATAATATCCACATGCAAATTGCATATATGAATCAGTATTGAAATTATCATTTGTAACTGGATAATAAAGAAGCTCCTTATGAATTTTAGGACCATTTTTAAACTTTGATATTAAAGCCATTGCTATTGCCATGTTTCCACCAACACTATCACCAGCAACAGTTAATGTATTAATATCTCCAACTATATTGTTATATTCAAGTATCTTTGGAATTTGATTTAATATAGAATAGCACTCTTCAATTGCAACAGGGAATCTAGCTTCAGGTGAACGAGTATATTCTGGAAATATAACTACAGAATTTGTTCTATAAGCAAGTTCTCTTGCTAATTTTTCATGTGTATGAAAACTTCCTAAAACCCATCCAGCACCATGAATATAGAAAATTACACTTCTACTTTCTGAAAAATATGATGGAACAACAATGTGCACATTAATTTTTCCATGACAGTGAGTATCAATACAATTTAAGTATACATTTGCAGGATACATATTTATTGGCGAGCTTTGCGCATCTTCTAACACTTTCCTTGCTTGATTTACTGGCAATTGAAAAATTAAAGGTGGTTTAGAAGACTGCTTTGCTACTTCACACGCAGCATCTTCAAGAACAACTTTATACATAAAAACCTCCAAAAAAATATAATTTATATATAGTATGAAAAAATTTTAAAATTGATAATATAAAAATAGATAAGCCAAATTTTATAGGGTCAGGCACTTTTATTTTCTTAGAACATATAATTTGTTATGAAGAAAATGGAGGTGCATATATGCCACTTATATATTTATCTGGGTTTTTAGCTTTTTTAAAAACTGCTATTTTTGTTTTTGGGTACATATCAAATAATCCCCTATTTCCAGAGCCATTATCACAGGAAGAAGAAAATGAATATTTAGAAAAATATATGAATGGGGATGAAGATGCAAGAAATATATTAATAGAAAGAAATTTAAGATTAGTAGCGCATATTTGTAAAAAATATAATATTCCAAATGTAGATAATGATGATTTAATATCAATAGGAACTATTGGATTAATAAAAGGTATAAATACATTCAATACAAATAAGGGAGTACGTCTTGCAACTTATGCTTCAAGGTGTATAGAAAACGAGATCTTAATGCATTTAAGAAGCATTAAGAAATTAGGAGCAGAAGTTTACCTAAATGAGCCAATTGGAAAAGATAAAGATGATAATGAAATTTCATTAATTGATATATTAGAAAATGATGAAAAAAATATCGAAGATGAAATTGATTTAAAAATAAAAACTAAAAAAATGTATGATAGGATGAAAGATATATTAAAAGGAAGAGAAAAAACAATTATTGAATTAAGATTTGGCCTTCGGAGGCAATAAGCCAAAAACACAAAATCAAATTGCACAAATGATGGGAATATCAAGGAGCTATGTATCAAGAATTGAGAAAAAGGCAATAGGTAAATTAAATAGTAAATTAAGTCACGAATTATAGAGCTAACACTAGCTCTATTAATTTTTTTAAAAATTAAAAAATTACATAAATATTTCTATAAAATATTGTAAAATTTTGCTATTTAATATAGAATAAAAATAGTAAAATTTTAAGGAGTTGTATATTATGTCTGAAATTTTAGATGGAAAAGCAGTTTCACAAAAAGTGAAAGATAATTTAAAAAAAGAAGTAGAAGAATTAAAAAGTAAAGGTATTTACCCAAAACTTGCAGTAATTATGGTTGGAAACGACCCTAGTTCTAAAATATATGTAAGAAATAAAAGTATTGCCTGCCAAGAAGTTGGAATAGAATATGAAGAATATCTGTTAGATGAAAATACAACAATGGATGAGTTATTAGATTTAATCAATAAATTGAATCAAGACGACAGCGTTAATGGAATACTTCTTCAAAGTCCAATTCCAAAAGGATTAGATATAAATTTAGCATTTAGAACTATAGATCCAAAAAAAGATGTTGATGGATTTAATCCTTGTAATGTAGGAAAACTTTGCTTAGGGCAAGATACATTTATATCTTGTACACCTTATGGAATAATTAAAATATTAGAAGAATATGGAATAGATATTGAAGGTAAAGATGCAGTTATTGTAGGAAGAAGTAATATTGTTGGAAAACCGATGATGCAATGTTTATTAAACAAAAATGCAACAGTAACAATTTGTCATTCAAAAACTATAAAATTAGACCAAGTAACAAAAAAAGCTGATATTTTAGTAGTAGCTATAGGAAAACCAAAATTCATAACAAAAGATATGGTAAAAGAAGGCGCAATAGTTGTAGACGTTGGTATAAATAGGGGACAAGACGGAAAAATTTGCGGAGATGTAGACTATGATGAAGTTTCAAAAATAGCATCATATATTACACCTGTTCCAGGAGGAGTAGGACCAATGACTATTGCAATGCTTATGAATAATATAGTAAAAGCAGCAAAAACAAAGTAAAAATATTTAAAATGCAAAATTAATTTAGTAAATTTTGTTGGGGGTACAAATTTAAAGGAGGAATATCGTTTATGGAAGATATTGAATACTGGATTTGGCTCTCAAGAATAGAAAACTTAAATCCTAAAGTAAAAAATGACTTAGTAAAAAAATATGTAAATCCTAAAGTTTTATGGAACAAAACAAAAGAAGAATTAATAGAAGATGGAATAAAAGAAAAGCATGCAGAAGAAATAATAAGCAATATGTATAGGCAAAATATTGATAAATATATAAAATATATGACTAAAAACAATATAGATATAGTAACAATAAATGACAAAGAATATCCGGACAAGTTAAAAGTTATTTATGATTCGCCAATTGTGCTATATATTAAAGGAAATAAAAATATTTTAAATGAAAAATCAATAGCAATTGTAGGAGCAAGAGAGTGTACAAAATATGGCGAAAATATAGCAAGAAAATTGGCATATAACTTATCAGTAAATAATATTAATGTAATAAGTGGACTAGCAAGAGGAATAGATTCATTTGCACATAAAGGAAGCATAATGGCAAATGGAAAAACTATAGCAGTTGTCGGCTCAGGACTTGATATGGTATATCCTAAAGAAAATGAAGGGTTATTTAATGAAATAATAAACAAAAAAGGATTAGTTATTTCAGAATATATAATTGGAACAAAACCAATTGCGAAAAACTTTCCAAGAAGAAATAGAATAATAAGTGGACTTTCAAACGGTGTAATTGTAGTAGAAGCAAAAGAAAAAAGTGGCACATTAATAACAGTAGACTTTGCACTAGAACAAGGCAAAAACGTATATGCTATTCCAGGAAATATAGATAATAAAAATGCATTTGGTACAAATGATTTAATAAAACAAGGTGCTAAAATTGTAACAAATATGCAAGATATTTTAGAAGATTTTTAATAAGATTTGAATTTTGAAATGATATATAATATAATAATATATATTTTAAATAGGAGGTCATGTAAAATGGCTAATAAAAAGAAAAATTTAGATAAAACAAAAAAATATAATATTGATTCCAAAAAATCTAGTAAGAAAACAAATAAAAAGAAAATGAATCCAAAAAAGAAAAGAGCAATTCTAATAGGTATATTATTAGTTATACTAATTGCTTTAGGAGTTGCATTTGGAATTATATATGGAATAATGAGGGATGCAAGATTAGATGTAGCAGATTTAGCTCTTAAATATGAAAATTCAATTATGCTTGATAAAGATGGAAATGTAATTGCTGAGCTTAGTGGAGATGAAAATAGAAAACCTATTAAAATATCTGAAATGTCAGAATACTTGCCAAAAGCATTCGTTTCAATAGAGGATGAAAGATTTTATGACCATATTGGTGTAGACTTAAAAAGAACTATAGGAGCAACAATAAAATATGCTTTAAGTAAAATTGGTATAGGGTCTGCAAGTTATGGAGGAAGTACAATAACTCAACAAGTAATAAAGAATACCACAGATGAAAAGGATAGAACTTGGCAAAGAAAAATTAAGGAAATAGCAAGGGCATATTACATAGAAAAAGAATTATCAAAAGACCAAATATTAGAATTGTATTTAAATTTAATATATATGGGTGGACATACTGATATATTTGGTGTAGAAGTAGCATCTAATTTTTATTTTTCAAAGAGTGCTAAAGACTTAGACTTAGCAGAAAGTGCGTTTTTAGCTGGTATTAATAATACACCAAATAGCTATGATCCTTTCGTAGAGGATAATACTGAAAATTTAGAGAAAATAAAGAATAGAACCAAAACAGTTTTAGATAAAATGAAAGAATTAGGAAATATAAATTCTGATGAAGATTATGAGAAAGCAATTGCAAAAGTAAATGAAGGATTACCTTTCAAAAAAGGAACAATCGATCAAAATGTATATTCATATCATACTGATGCAGCAATATTACAAATAATTGATCAATTAATGGAAGAAAAAAATTTAACAAGAGAAGCAGCACAGTTATACTTATATGGTGGAGGATTTAAAATCTACACAACACAAGACTCTAACATTCAAAAAATAATAGATGAAGAAGCACAAAAAGAAAAATATATGAATACAAGAGATGGAGAAAAATCACAAGCAGGTATGGTATTATTAGACCATAAAACTGGATATGTTTTAGGAGTTATGGGTGGACTTAGAGAAAAAACTGATTCACTTGGCTTTAATAGAGGTACTCAAGCAGTAAAACAAACAGGTTCTTCAATGAAACCACTAGCAGTTGTTGCGCCAGGAATAAATGATGGTGTAATTACAGCAGGTTCAGTATATGATGATGTGCCATATAAATCATATAAGAATTATAACTATTTTAAAGGTTTACTAACAATAAGATACGCAATTGAAAGTTCGCAAAACATACCAATGCTTAAAGGAATCCAAACAGTAGGAGTAGATAAATCATTTGAATTCTTAAAATCATTAGGATTTAAGCATTTAGATGAAGAATTAGATAGAAATATAGGTATAGCTATAGGAGGATTAACTCACGGAGCAACTCCATTAGAGATGGCAGCTGCATATGGAGCTATAGCAAATGATGGTGTATATATTACACCAACCTTCTATACAAAAGTAGTAGATGGTGATGGAAACACAATATTAGAACCAAAACAAGAGACTAGAACAGTTATGTCTAAAGCAGCATCTTATGTTGTTAAAGAAATTTTAACACAACCAGTAAAATCAGGAACAGCTACAGTTTGTGCAATGTCTGGAATGAGTGTTGCAGCAAAAACTGGTACAACAGATAACGATTACGATAGATGGCTTTGTGGATTTACACCATATTATACAGCAGCAACATGGTTCGGATATGATAATAGTAGAACAGTTAGTGGATGGGGAATAAGTCCTGCTGCACAAATATGGGCATCTATTATGAAACAAGCACATAGTGGACTTGCAAATAAAAGATTTTCTGAAAGCAAACCTGATAATGTAGTTACAGCAACAATATGTAGAGATTCAGGACTTTTAGCAACAGAAGATTGTAAACATGACCAAAGAGGAGATAGAACTTATACTGAATATTTTATAAAAGGAACTGTTCCAACAAAAGAGTGTGAAACTCATGTAAAAGTAGAAATATGTAAAGAAACTAATTTACTCGCAAATGAGTTCTGTCCAGATAAGGAAGAAAAAGTATTTATAACAAG
>CANQZZ010000018.1 GCA_947628465.1 uncultured Clostridia bacterium | reverse complement strand
AGCAATCTGGAAAAGAAGCAACAACTATACATAGATTATTAGAAATAAGAAAACAAGAAGATCAAGCTGATTATTTATCAGTAGATTATCCAATAATTCCAATAGATGCAGATGTAGTAATAATTGATGAAATGTCTATGGTAGATATGTTTTTAATGAATCATATTTTGAAAGCAGTTTATTTAGGAACAAAACTAATACTTGTAGGGGATGTAAATCAGCTTCCATCAGTAGGACCAGGAAATATTTTGGAGGATATAATAGAATCAGAATCTATTACAACAATAGAATTAAACAAAATATTTAGACAAGCTGCAAAAAGTAAAATAATAACAAATGCACATAGGGTAAATAACGGAGAAGACTTTATTACAGCAGAAGAATCAAAGGACAAGCTTAATGATTTCTTTTATATAAATGAGCAGTCAGCAGATAAAATTTTGCAAGATGTTATTTCACTATGCTCACGGAAGATTAGAAGCTTATGGAAATTATGATTTTTTTAAGAACATACAAGTTCTTACTCCTACAAAAAAAGGAATGCTTGGAACAAAAGAATTAAATATGGCACTTCAAAATGTTTTAAATCCAAAGGTGGATATAGAAAAACAACATGGGGGAAGAGTATTTAGAGTAGGCGATAGAGTAATGCAGATTAAAAATAATTATGATATTTATTGGGAAAGAGAAGTAGATGACAAAATAGAAGCGGGGGCTGGAATTTTCAACGGAGAACTTGGAAGAGTAAACTCAATTGATGAAGATGAAAAGCAAATTGAAGTCTATTTTGACGATGAAAAAGTAGCTTGGTATGATTTTACAAATCTTGACGAATTAGAACATAGCTACGCAATAACAATACATAAATCACAACGGAAGTGAATTTGATGTAGTAATACTTGCAATACCTCAAAGCTCACCAATGCTACTTACAAGGAATCTACTATATACTGCACTAACACGTGCAAAAGAGCTTTTAATAGTTATAAGTAATAAAAACATTATTAATTTTATGATTCAAAATACGGATGTAAAAAAGAGAAATACTGGGCTTAAATATAAATTAAAAAAGGAGAATTAAATGTTAGATTTAAGTAAAGATGTAAAGTTCATAAAAGGGGTAGGACCTGCAAGGGCAAAACTTTTAAACAGTTTAGGCATATTTACTTTAGGAGATTTAATAACATATTTTCCAAGAGATTATGAAGATAGAGGAAAGCCAAAAAATATTGCAGAGGTAGAAGATGGAGAAGAAGTTCTTATCGAGGCTATTTGCGTATCAAAAATGATGGAAAAAAGAGTAAGAAGAAATATGGCTATATACAAGCTATCTGTAAGAGATGAAACAGGCATGTGCCAAATTACTTGGTTTAATCAAGGATATTTAAAAAATAGGTTTAAACTTGGTCAAAGTTATAAATTCTATGGAAAAGCAAAAAAGAGAATCGGATTTATTGAAATGAATTCACCAGTATTTGATGATAAAGAAACAAATAAAAATACTGGAAAAATAATTCCATTATATCCACTTACATATAATCTGTCACAAAATGTTATAAGACAAGTTATAGAAAATGGCTTAAAAGAAGTAAATTCAGGGTTAGCTGAGACCTTGCCAAATTACTTGGTAGATGAATATAAGCTAGACGATATAAACGCAGCTATACATGATATACATTTTCCAAAAAGTTTTGAAGATTATAATAAGGCAAAAAAGAGGCTTGTATTTGAGGAATTACTTGTTATGCAACTTGCACTTCTTAATTTAAAAGCTAAATACAGTATAAATAAAAAAGGAATAAAATTCGATAAAAATGTTAAAATGCAAGACGTAATTGAAAAATTACCATTTAAACTTACTAAAGCACAACTAAGAGTATTAGAAGAAATAGACAATGATATGGAATCTGCGAGTCCGATGAATAGACTTCTTCAAGGAGATGTTGGCTCACGGAAAAACAGCAGTAGCAATGATAGCTTCATATAAAGCAGTAAAATCAGGGTATCAAGTAGCAATGATGGCACCTACTGCAATACTTGCAAAACAGCATTTAAAAAATTTTGAAAATTTGCTATCACAATTTAATATAAAATGTGAGCTATTAGTAAGTGGAATACCAAAAAAACAGAAAGAAGATATTTTGCAAAGACTTCAAAATGGCGAAATAGATGTTTTAATTGGTACACACAGCTTACTTGAAGAAAATGTTATATTTAAAAATTTAGGACTTGCAATAACTGATGAGCAACACAGATTTGGAGTAAGGCAAAGAAGTACAATTAATAATAAAGGTGAAAGCCCAGATATATTAGTTATGACTGCAACACCAATTCCAAGGACGCTTGCACTTATACTTTATGGCGATTTAGATATTTCTATAATAGACGAGCTTCCACCAAACAGAAAGAAAATAGATACATTTGCAGTAACAAAAGGTATGGAAGAAAGAGTAAATAATTTTATAAAAAAACAGCTAGACGAAGGAAGACAATGCTATATCGTATGTCCACTTGTTGAAGAAACAGAAGAAATAGATGCAAAATCTGTATTAGAACTGTTTGAAAAATATAAAGAAATATTTAGTGGATATACAGTAGAATATTTGCATGGAAAGTTGAAGCCAAAAGAAAAAGACGAAATAATGGAAAAATTTAAAAATGGCGAGATACAAATCCTTATTTCAACAACTGTAATAGAAGTAGGAGTAGATGTTCCAAATAGCAATATAATGGTTATAGAAAATGCAGAAAGATTTGGACTTGCAAGTCTGCATCAATTAAGAGGAAGAGTAGGGCGTGGAAGTTATAAATCTTATTGCATATTAAAATACCAAGGAAATAGTGAAAATATTAGACAAAGAATGAAAGTAATGACTGAAACTAATAATGGATTTGTGATATCTGAAAAAGATTTGGAACTTCGTGGCTCTGGAGAATTTTTTGGAACAAGACAGCATCGGACTTCCAGAACTTAAAATTGCAAATTTATTTGAAGATATAGAAATGCTTAAATCTATTCAAAGTGTAGCAATTAAAATCATGGAAGATGACCCAAATTTAGAAAAAGAAAAAAATTCTAAGCTTAAGAAACAAATTCAAAATAAATTTAAGGATAGAATTGAAATATAAAAAATAGAGCTAGAATTAACTTCTAGCTCCACCCATACCTATGCTTTTTCCAGATATACCTTATCATTTTGAAGATATATCAGGAACAAGTCATGTTCAGAAGCATTTAAGAAATTTAAAGCTTCCCTAGGTAAGAAAAATCGTCCCTTGTCGTCTAACTTCCGAAATGCAAATACTTTTTCAGCATCTGAAAACATTGCTGTCAATAACAAAATTCGATTGTTTTCATAACACAATGCTATTTTGTCATTGGAGAAGTACCTGTACCGGAAGTCGATAGGAATGGATAATCTTCCTTGTCCATCAAGTTTAGGCATGTTTTAACCTCCTTAAAAATTAGAGTAACATAATTATAACATAAAAGATAAAAAAATTCAATTTTAAAGAAAGTGGTCATAATATTTTAATGTCACAAAAATGTAATATATAAGTAATATAATTGTTCTTTAAATTATAAGAAAAAGTAGTATAATTAAATTAAATTATATTGAAAAGGGGAAAAAAATGAAAAAAACAATTAAAATTATATTAATTTTTATGATATTATTATTTACTTTTTTTATAGGTAAAACTTTGGCAGCAGATGATGACCTTACTTATACTGTAAAAGTATCAGCGCCGGAAGATGGTATTTATGGCGTAGGGCAAGAAGTTACTATAAAATTTGAATTTAGCAAAAAAATAAAAGGACAAATGCCTAAATATGCTATTTATTTTGGAAAATCAGATTCTGAAAAAATTGAATTAGAAACAGAAAATTTAGAAGATTTTTCAAATGAAGTATTGTATAAATATACAATAAAATCAGGTGATAACGGAGAGATGAAACCAGATGGATTTGTTAATCCTTCAGATTTAAGTTATCAAATGACAGATGAAGATGAAAATACATATTTGTTAACTTCACCTTTTATAATAAAATTTGATAAAAAAATATTAGCAGATACAACAATTCAATGGACTGATTTTACTAATGCAAATGTAAGTATAGATGCAGAGGATGGAAATAGAAATAGTTTTGATATAAAATTTGATAATTGCACACTAAATTCTGATAATTTATACTATGTACATTTATCACATGATGCAGAAGAAAATATAGTTTTTAAAGATTCAGATGATATATATAACAATTCTTATAGTAATGGAACTAAAGCATGGCAGGCAAGTTTAAATCCTGTAAATAACAAAATTAACAACTATAAACTTTCTAATTTTTTTGCAGAAGCAGGAGATGTTTATATTACTGTATGCGAAATAGATAGAAATACAGATATACCAAAGATAGTGTTAAAATCTAGAAAAATAGAAAGATTGGAAAGTTTGCCATTAACACAAAGACTTACAGCATATTTCTTTGATGAGTATACATCTACATTCTGTTGGGAAACACATGGGGAAAATGAAAGAAAATTAAATTACAAGATAGGAAAAGTAACAGATTTAGAATTATTAAAATCATTAAAGAACGGAAAAAGTTCAGCTTTTGAAGAATTACTAAAATATGCAAAAGAAGCAGATTCAATGGCTACAGGAAGTATAAAATTAGGAGAAGATGAATCAATAACGGACAACTTAGATTTAGTTAATAGAGAATATTACTATGTATATTTAGAACTTGATACAGAAAATGGAAAATATTATGAAATAGAAGATGTATCATTATATCAGGCTTTAATATTGAAGGATACTGGTGAAAAGAACTTATATTCAATAGTAGACAAAGAATTTACATGGGATTTAAGTGATGAAGAACCACCAAAAGATGACGATACTACACAAGAAGATGATGATGATACTATATCAAAAAATAAATTACCTAATACAGGAAGAAATTTAGCAATTGCAATTTCAACAGTAGCATTAGTTACAGCATCTGCAGTAGTATATAAGAAATACAATTCATACAAAGACATTAAATAAATAAAACAATAAATATAAATTAATAAGTGAAAAATAATTGTATAAAATCACCTCTTTTACTAAAAATAGTAAAGAGGTGATTTTTATATGTTTAATTTTAATACAGACATGGCTGATGAAAGAAGAGATATTTTTAAAAAAGCGAATAAATTAGATGAAGTACCAGGAGTTGAAACGGAAACTATTGATGAAGGAGATAATATAAAAACAAATAGAGTAAAAATTACAGATGATAAAGGAGCAGAAGCAATTGGAAAGCCAATTGGCACATATATAACAATTGATATAAAAGATTTAAAAGTAGCAGAAGAACAAGAAATACAAAAGGCATCAGAGATAGTTACAAAAGAGCTAAAAGAACTTATAAATAAGCATGTAGAAAGCAAAGGAGATATATTAGTTGTTGGACTTGGAAATATATATGTAACACCAGATTCACTTCGGACCAAAAGTAGTTTCTGAAATTGATATTACAAGACATCTAATTAAATATGCACCGCAATATTTAGACGAAAATGCAAGACCAGTAAGTGCAATAGCACCGGGAGTACTTGGAACAACTGGAATAGAAACAATGGAAGTAATTAAAGGAATTGTAGACAATATCAAACCAAAACTTATAATAGTCATAGACAGTTTAGCATCAAAAAGCATAGAAAGAATAAGTAGCACAGTACAATTATCAGATACAGGAATTGTGCCAGGAGCAGGAGTAGGGAATAAAAGAAATGAAATAAGTCAAAACACACTTGGAATTCCTGTAATTGCAATAGGTGTACCGATGGTAGTAGATGCAGCAACAATTGCAGCAGATAGTATAGATATATTTATTGAAAAATTACAAGATGAAGGAAATTCAAATGAGTCTTTGAATAAACTAAAAGATGAAGATAAATATGGTATTATAAGGGATGCATTGATTCCAAAAGAATATAATTTAATAGTAACTCCAAAAGAAATAGATGATTTAATAGAAAATATGAAAGATGTAGTAGCACGAGGAATAAATTTTTCACTGTAATTTAATTCATATAATAAAAGAAATTCCATAAATTAATAACAAGTGAATAGGATAGAATAAATATAGTAAATACTTAGTGTCTTTACCTTTTTTACCATTATATAATGAAATAAAAACAATAGGAAGTAGTGTAAAAAATAGCAAATATAAATACACATCATAAAATCCATATTTTAAAATAGGTATTAAATATTTAATTGCAGTAGCTAAAACAAAAGCGATAGAAGCAAACGAAATATTATTTTTGAAAATATAAAATAAAAAAATAATTGCAACACCATAAAAGCCATAATCACAATGAGCAAATTCTGCAATTAAGCCAATTGCAATGGATAAGATTATTGCAATAAATTTATATTTAGATTTATCATAAATATAGATACAAGCAAGTCCTAGTAGTAAAGTAAAAAATATATTTAATTCAAAGTCAGATGCAGAAACAAGTTTATAAAAAAGCATAAAAGGAATTTGAGAAATAAGAGCAAATATGAATAACCTTAAAAAATATTTTTTAAGGTTTCTTGTATGTATATAGCCTTCTGATATTTGAAAAGCAAAAATAGGAAAAGCAATTCTACCTATATAATTAAAATAAGAAAACTTACCAAAGATTGCATATCCAATATGATCTATAAACATAGTTACAACTGCAATGATTTTTAAAACAAATGAACTCATTATAATCTCCAACAAATTATTTTAATTTATATTATCATATTGGATTAAATATTGCAATGTCCCAAAGGGGACGTTTCTTTTTGGGACATAATGTCCCAAAAAATGCACATCTTTTCTTATTACAATTTTATCTGTGAATTTTTTCTAATCTATAAACTTTACAAATATTGCAATCGCTACATAAATATATTCTATTGTCAAATACTAATTTTAAAGTATTAATAAATTCATCTTGCACACCATCAACTAAATGTATATATATTTTTCTTGGCAGAAGTGTAAGAAGCGTATTTAAAGTATAATCATTTGACGAAAAAGTTATATCAGATAGATATTTACTATTCAAAATACTATCGTCTAATTCAATAGTTTTTTTAAACTCATCGAGAAGTATAGATTCTTGATTTTGATAAATCAAATGCACCACATTTGCGCCATAATCTTTAGAATTTATATAGCATTTTAATAAATCAATAAATTCAGTATATTCTCTATCAATTACAAATTTATTTACTGCCATATCTACAATATAATCAATAATTTTAATGTAACCATTAATTCTAAAATTTACAAATCCATCTAATACAACAGATTTGTTACAAGAAAAATATTCAATGCATGCAAGCTTTATGGAATCTTTTCTAATATAACTTTCTGTAAGCTCACCATTATATATATAATCATTAACAATATCAAATATTTTCCTTTGCTCAATATCAGTAAAATAGAAATAATTAGAATTAATAATATGCTTAATTATATCTTTTTCATAAAATTCTATTATTGCAGATGTAAGAATATTAGAAAAATCTTTATAAAACAAATCTAAGTTTTTACCTTTATAATGCACAATAAAATTATTATAAAGCTTAAATTTTAATTTAGATACATACACATTTTCTAATTCTATGTCTTCAAAATTATTTAGCAGATAATCAACAATTCTATTATTATTTGTTTTAATACAAAATGATTTAAGCACAAAAAATTCTCCTTCCCAATAAGTTTAGTATCTACTAAAAATCATTAGATATACATATTTTATTCTGGAAAAGAGAATATGAAACTTGTATATTAAAAATAGAAATATTAATAATATATCATATAATCAATATCTGGAAAGATTTTATCTTTGTCTGATATATCTTTTAAAAATTCTTCATCAATATTATCATTTTTTATTTGATCATATAGAGCTGTAAATCTTCCAATATGATCTTTAATTCTTTTTTTGGCATAATCAACCATAGTTCCATTAGTTATAATAAATAGCCAATCGCTACTTTGAGCAAGAAGTAGTTCTCTTGCGCATTGATTAAGAGCTTTCTTTTTTAATCCTTTTTCATTTGGAAAAAGATATGCAAGCTCACACATTTTATCACATGCAACATGAAGATGTTTGTGAACATAGTCATTAGTAAGGTTAAGCCATACTTCGCTATAACCATTTGCACCCCAACTTGATCTGCAAGGTGAAGCAATTTGCATATTTGGAAATTTATCTATGTATTCTCCAGGTGTAATTAATTTAAAATTACATTTGTCATAATAAATTTTTTTAAATAATATATATAACCAATAAGGACCTTCGTACCACCAATGTCCATAAAGTTCTGCATCATAAGGGCAAACAACTATTGGAGGAGTATCCATAAAGTTGCTTAGGTCATTAATTTGTTTTACCCTAGAATCTAAAAAGTGGCCAGCTTGTTTTTCTGCTGAATCTTTTGCCCATTGCACGTTATAATAATCTTTAAACTCAGTTTTTCCGGTAATTCTATGATATTTAATACCAGTATTTACACGAGCACCATTTTTTGCAATATATGGTTTAATATACTCATAGTCAGCATCGTAACCAATATCACGATAAAATTCTCTATAATTAAAATCTCCAGGATAACCAGTAATAGAACTCCAAACTTGTCTAGAACTTTCAATATCACGACCAAAAGCTATTACACCTTCAGGGGAAACAATTGGCGCAAAAGTTCCATAAATAGGAGTAGGGTCTGCATAAAGTATTCCATGTGATTCTGTTATAATATATTCAATTCCAAATTCTTTTAAATATTTATCTGCTTCTGGAACATATCCACACTCAGGAAGCCATATTCCACGAGGCTTTCTTCCAAAATATTTTTCATATGTTTGCACACCAACAGCGATTTGAGCTTTTACAGCTTTTTCATTAACATATAGAATAGGGAAATAGCCATGTGTTGCACCACAAGTAATTATTTCTAAAACTCCACTATCTTGAAAATATTTAAATCCTTCAATTAAATTACAGTTATATATATCTTTAAATACATGTAAATCATTTGAATATCTATCTAAATAGTAATGAGAAAGCTCATTTAATCTTTTATCACTAGCAGTCCTTACAACTTCTTTTTTGCAAAGTTCAATATGCTTTTTTAAATATTTAATATATCTTTTTTGTAATAATTTATTATCAAGCATAGAAAGAAGAGGAGGGGTAATAGACATAGTAATTCTAAATTCAACCTTCTCTTCTTCTAATCTTTTAAAATTTAATAATAGTGGTATATATGTTTCAGAAATAGCTTCAAAAAGCCATTCTTCCTCCAAATAATCTTCACTTTCTGGATGATGTATGAAAGGCAAGTGTGCATGTAATATAAAACTTACATATCCTTTTTCAGTATTCATTAGTAACTCCTTTATTTAAAAGTAGATGTAGGATTATCTATATTTAGTATTTCATCTTCTTTATATATCTTTTTGTACATATCATATATGTTATAAATTCTTCCTAAATATTTCATAAATTCAAGATTTGCAAATTCTTTTGAATATGTTTGATTAGTTTTAACATTTCTAAAGAATATTGTTTTTTGATTTTTTTCAAATAATATATGTCCATTTGGTGATTCTATTTTATTTGAAGAAGTAATATATAAATAATCATTTGGAATATTAATATTATTTTCTTTTGGCCTTCTTCCAAGTTCAACAGAATATTCACATTTTTCATCATTAATATCAAAATACCAACAATTAGCAAAATCATTTATATCAATTTCAAATGTATAATTCATAGTAATATTATGAATTATCAAAACAGGTTTTGTTTTTTCAAAAAAATCTTGACCATATTGTTTGATATAATTTTCTCTATCAATATCAGAAACATCCCAATAAACAAATAACGTTTTTGGAGTTTGTGCAAGCATTTTAACAACAGTTTGATTGTATCTATATGGCAAGTCATAATATTCTAATACATTAATTTTATCTGCTTGTTTTTTACTAGGAGTTTTTTTTCGAGAAACAACCTTTTTATTAGAAGCAGTAGCTTTTTTAGTAGTAGCCTTTACAGTAGTAGAAGACGTCTTTTTTGATGCAACAGTAGTTTCCTTTTTAGTAGTAGGTACTTTTTTGGTTGAAGCGCTTTTCTTTGTAGTATTAGACGCTTTTTTCGTTACAGAAGTAGTCTTCTTTGTAGTAGATGCTTTTTTCGTTGCAGAAATAGTCTTTTTTGCAGTAGACGCTTTCTTTGTAGTAGATTTAGCTTTTGCATCAGATTTTGTTTTAGTAGCTACTGCCTTATTAGTACTCTTCTTAGCAGTTTTAGAAGTGGTTTTTGAAATTAAATTTTTTTTGTCATTTACTTCTTTAGTAGTTTTTGGCATTTAAATTTCCTCCTTAGTAAATATTCCTATATATAGTATATCAAAAATCAAATAAATTCAATAGAAAAAAGGATAAAATAAAAAAAATTAAAAATATTGTAGATATGTGTTTACTTTTATCATATTTTCTTATACAATATAGATAATATTGTAATTTAACTAATGAAAAAACGAAAGGGGAAGCAGTTTCATGAAAATACTTATGCTAACATGGGAATATCCACCAAGAATAGTTGGAGGTATTGCAAGAGTTGTAAATGATTTATCAAAAAGATTAATTAAGGATGGACACGATGTAAGTGTAATTACATATAGAGAAGGAAATGCACCATATTATGAGGATGATAAAGGAGTGCAAGTATATAGAGTAGATAATTACATGATTAATCCAAATAATTTTATAGATTGGATAATGCAACTAAATTTTAATATGATAGCAAAAGCAAATGAGTTAATAGCAAAAGGTGAAAAATTTGATGTTATACATGCACACGATTGGCTTGTAGCATATGCTGCAAAAACATTAAAAAATTCTTATGATTTGCCACTTGTAAGTACAATACATGCTACTGAAGCAGGACGTAACGGAGGCATCCATGATGAAATACAAAGATATATAAATGATACAGAATGGATGCTTACATATGAATCTTCAGAAGTAATAGTAAATAGTAAATTTATGAAAAACGATTTACAAAGATTGTTTGGACTTCCTTATGAAAAAATCAATGTTGTTTCAAACGGAATAAATACTACATCATACATTGGTGTAGAAAAAGATTATGATTTTAGAAGACAATATGCAGCTGATAATGAAAAAATAATTCTATTTATGGGTAGACTAGTATATGAAAAAGGTGTTCAACATTTAATATCAGCAATGCCTAAAATATTAGATAATTATCATGATGTTAAACTTGTTATAGCGGGAAAAGGTGGAATGCTAGACGAATTAAAGGCACAAGTAGATGCAATGGGATTAGGACAAAAAGTATATTTTACAGGATATTTAAATGCAAGACAAGTTTCAAAAATGTATAAATGTGCAGATATATCAGTATTTCCAAGCACATATGAGCCATTTGGAATAGTAGCCTTAGAAGCAATGCTTGCAGGTGTTCCAACAGTAGTATCTGATATTGGTGGACTAAATGAAATAGTAGAACATGGAGTAGATGGAATGAAATTCTATGCAGGAAATTCTAATTCACTTGCAGACTCAATTTTAGCACTTTTATTTAATCCACAATTATGTGATAATATTGTAAAAAAAGCAAAAGCAAAAGTAAAAAATGAATATAACTGGACAAAAATAGCACAAGATACTCACTTTATATATCAAAAAGCAATATGTCAAACAATGGCAGAGCGTCAAGCAAATCAAATAGCACAAGAAAAAGCTAGAAAATCAAAGAGAATAAAACATGTTGAAACAGAAATTACAAATTTAATTCCATTTAATAAAAAACGTCAAGCTTATGCTTAAAAGGAGGAGAATATAGAATGTACGTATATGATGAAGCTAATAATTTAGCAAAAGCATTGCAAGAGAGTAAGGAATATAAAGATTATAAAAAGGCAAAAGAAGAAATAGAAGCAATTCCTGAAATGAAAGCAAAAATTGAGGAGTTTGAAAAAATAAGATATGATGTGCAAGTTATGTTATTTCAAGGCAAAAATGAAGATTCAGAAAAAATGAAAAAATTACAAGAAATGTATGATATTCTTATGAAAGAACCAAAAATAAAAGAATATTTTGACATTGAAGTAAGATTTAATATAATGCTTGCAGATGTAAATAAAATAATAAGTGAATCAGTAAAAGATTTATTATAATATAGTAGTGTGGGGCGATAATTAATGCGCTCCATTTTTGTAGGAGATGTAGTATATGGAAAGTATAATTTATATTGTCTTATTAATAGTAGCAATAATTTTATTTAAATTTGTATTTAAAATAAATTTAAAAAAAGCAAAGGAATTAAGTCAAAATAAAGAATTAGAAAAAATAACAGATAAATTTCCAGAAAATATTGAAGTTGCAAAAGAAATGTTAGAAATGCTTGGAAATAAAGGAGTAAAAATAGAAGAAGCAAAAGATACTCAGACGAGTTTATACATAGCTGTAACTAATAAAATTTCAATAGCAGATATGAAAAATAATTATGCAAGACTTCAAACAATTGCGCATGAGTGTTTGCATTCATGTCAAGACAGAACACTTCTTTTATTTAATTTTATATTTTCTAATATAAATATAATATATTTTTTTGTAATTACTATCTTAACTTTATTTAAAGTAGTAAACAATCAAATCTTGCAAATAGCAATATTAATTTTATTTGCTCTAATTCAATTTGCCGTGAGAAGTTTCCTAGAAATAGATGCAATGACAAGAGCAAAATTTTTAGCAAAAGAATATATGGAAAAGAAAAAACTATGTACAGAAGAAGAAAAAGAAATATTAATTAAAGAATATGATAAAATAAATAAAGTAGGCATTCCATTTACAGTAGATAATTTGATAACAAATGGATTAATAAGAGTTTTGATTTATACAGTTATAAGTGCTTTTATATAGGAATAAACAAAAAAATAAAAAATTTACAAAAAGACTATTGACATACGAACATTATTTTGATAAAATACAAACACAAGGAGGCAAAAAATGGAAATAAAAGATATGAGAAATCATAATTTTAAGGATGATATTATAGAAATTGAAGTTGGTCCAAATGGTGAATTTGACGAAGAAACCCAAAAATTCATAAATGAGAAATTACAAGAGGCAGTAGATGAGGGGATTTATTACTCAGAAGAAGAAGCTAATAGATTGTTAGATAAAATGATAGAAGAGACTAAAAAATGTATGGAATTAAACGTACACAACAA
Organism: uncultured Clostridia bacterium; assembly: GCA_947628465.1. The sequence goes on along the minus strand of CANQZZ010000018.1, from coordinate 5,308 downwards.
GCCAATATAGATTTGTATAAAATATACAATTATATATTTTTTAATCTAGCAAATCCAATAGCTGCAGACAATTTTAGAGCAGACATATTAAAATCAATTTCAAATCTTCAAATATTTCCCTTTATGGGAAAAAGATATAATAAAACAGAATTTAGATTTATTTATTTCAAGAATTATTTAATTTTTTATTCAGTAAAAAATCAAAACGTTGAAATCCAACGAATACTCAATAAAAGGCAAAATTTTAAAAATGTAATTTAAAAAATGTATACAAAAATTAACAATTATGCTATACTTTTTATGTTGAAATATTTACATTAGATTAACAATTAGGAGTAAAGCATGATTAAAAAAATGTGGTTACATTTTAAGTTAATAACAAAACATAAATGGATGGTATTTAAACTTTGTGCAAAAGTAGGTTTAATATGGCAAGGCTTAGTACATGATTTATCAAAATACAGTCCAACAGAGTTTATAGAAAGTGCAAAATATTATGTAGGATATAAAAGTCCAATACAAGTAGCAAGAGAAGATAGAATATATTCATTAGCATGGCTACATCATAAGGGAAGAAATAAACACCACGAGGAATATTGGTATGATTTTAATGCGCCTGTAAAGGCACCGGTTATACCATATAAATATACAGTAGAAATGTTATGTGACAATTTAGCAGCAGGAATGGTGTATAAAGGAAAAGAATTTAAAAATGAATATCCATTATGGTATTGGCAAAACATTAAAAACAAAGATGTGTTTCATCCTAAGATGATAGCATTTTTTGATGATGTTTACTCAGAAATAAGTAAAAAAGGAATAGATGCAGTATTAAAAAAGGAATTTTTAAAAGAAAAATACAAAAAATATTGTGAATAGCGGAGGATTTTATGCAAGACAAACAAAAATACATTAGAAATTTTAGCATTATAGCACATATAGACCATGGCAAATCCACTTTAGCAGATAGACTAATAGAAAAAACTGGACTTCTTTCTTCGAGAGAAATGGAAAGTCAGGTTTTAGATAATATGGATTTAGAAAAAGAACGTGGAATTACAATAAAAGCACAAGCTGTAAGAATGCTATATAAAGCTAAAGACGGAAATGAATATATTCTTAATTTAATAGATACACCAGGGCATGTAGATTTTAATTATGAGGTTTCAAAAAGCTTAGCCGCATGTGAAGGTGCAATTTTAGTAGTAGACGCAAGTCAGGGAGTAGAGGCACAAACACTTGCAAATGTATATTTAGCACTTGATAATAATTTAGAGATTTTACCAGTTATAAATAAAGTTGACCTTCCAAATGCAAGACCAGAAGAAGTAAAGAAAGAAATAGAAGATATAATAGGAATACCAGCTATGGATGCACCTTGTATATCTGCAAAAACAGGATTAAATATAGATGAAGTTTTAGAAAGAGTAGTTACAGATTTTAAACCACCAGTAGGTGATGAATCAAAGCCTTTAAAATGCTTAATATTTGATTCTTTTTATGATAATTATAAAGGAGCTCTAAGTTATATAAGAGTAGTAGAGGGAACAGTAAAAACAGGTGACGAAATTTTATTTATGGCTACAAACAAAAAGTTTGTAGTTGCAGAACTAGGATACTTAGAACCAGGAACTACAGTGCCTGCAGATAAGCTTTCTGCAGGTGAAGTGCGGATACATTGCAGCTAGTGTAAAAAATGTATCAGACCTTCATGTTGGAGATACTATAACAACAGTAGAAAACCCAGCAAAAGAAGCACTTCCAGGATATAAAAAGGCAAATTCTATGGTATATTGTGGAATGTATCCCTTAGATGGTGGCGACTATGAAAATTTAAAAACAGCATTAGAAAAATTAAAATTAAATGATGCTGCATTACAATATGAGCCAGAAACATCTATTGCATTAGGATTTGGATTTAGATGTGGATTTTTAGGATTATTACATTTAGAAATAATACAAGAAAGATTAGAAAGAGAGTTTGATTTAAACTTAATTACCACAGCTCCATCAGTTATATACAAAGTACATAAACAAACAGGAGAAATAATCGAATTATATAATCCAACAGACTTACCACCATTGCAAGAAATAAGTTATATTGAAGAACCAATAGTAAAAGCAGAAATTATGCTTCCAAAAGAATTTGTTGGAAATGTAATGGAAATATGTCAAGATAGAAGAGGTACATATCTTGATATGAAATATTTAGATGCTACTCGTGTAACTCTTGAGTATGAACTTCCACTAAATGAAATAATATATGATTTCTTTGATACTTTAAAATCAAAAACAAAAGGATATGCATCATTTGATTATGAATTTAAAGAATATAGAAAAGCTGAACTTGTAAAATTAGATATACATATTAATAATGAACCAGTAGATGCTTTGTCATTTATAGTACATAAAGATACAGCATATACAAGAGGAAGAAAAATGGCAGAAAAATTAAAAACAGTAATTCCAAGGCAATTATTTGAAATACCAATTCAAGCAGTTGTAGGTGGAAAAATAATAGCAAGGGAAACAATATCTGCAATGAGAAAAGATGTACTTGCTAAATGCTATGGTGGGGATATTACAAGAAAGAAAAAACTACTAGAAAAACAGAAAAAAGGTAAGAAAAAGATGAGACAAATAGGAAACGTAGAAATACCACAAGAAGCATTTTTAAGTGTACTAAAATTAGATGATGAATAAGGAGACTAAAAAGTGAAAAGTGAAAAAGTAAAAGAAAAGAATATAGATAATGAAAATGTCTCAGACCAAATAGAAGGACGAAATAGCGTTTTAGAGTTATTAGAATCTGAAAGAGATATAAATAAAATATTAATTGCAAAAGGAGAAAGGCATGGCTCTATTAACAAAATAATAACACTTGCTAAGCAAAGAAAAATAGTTATTGTAGAAGTTGAAAGAGCAAAACTAAATGCAATTTCTGAAACAAATAATCACCAAGGAGTAATAGCAATTGTTCCTCCTTTTAATTATTGTGAAATAGAAGATATTTTAAAATTTGCTAAAGAAAAACGAGAAGATACATTTGTAGTAATACTAGATGGAATAGAGGATCCTCATAATTTAGGTTCAATTATTAGAACGGCCGAGACAGCTGGAGTACATGGGGTTATAATTCCAAAAAGAAGAGCTTGCCGGAGTAAATGCTACAGTTTCAAAATCATCTGCAGGAGCAGTAGAACATGTAAAAATTGCAAGAGTAAATAATATAAATGAAACTATTAGATATTTAAAAGAACAAGGCTTATGGATTTGTGGAACAGATGGAGATGCAAAAACTTATTATTATGAACAAGATTTAAAAGGACCTATTGCAATAGTTATAGGTAGTGAGGGCTTTGGAATGGGAAAACTAGTAAAAGAGAATTGTGACTTTTTAGTAAAGATTCCAATGAAAGGAAAAATAACATCACTTAATGCATCTGTATCGGCAGGTATAGTTATATATGAAGCCTTAAAACAAAGAATGTAATAAATTTTTCAAAAATATTGACAAATTAAGAATAAAAGGATATACTATTATAGTTGAAAATTATTGAAATAGATATATAGATATCTTTGATTAGCAAGGAGGGAGTAAAGAATGGCACAACCAAAAAGAAGATGGTCAAAAGAAAGAACACATTTAAAAAGATCTACATGGAAATTAGAAACACCAAATATAGCAACATGTAAACATTGTGGAGAACCAGTATTACCACATAGAGTATGCGATAATTGTGGATATTATGATGGAAAAGAAGTAATAGCAAAAAAAGATGCCTAAATAAAAAGGCATTTTTTTTGTTTCCTTTTTTAGGAGAATTAGATTTGGTCTTTTTCGGAAAAAGAAAAGATTTGAAATCTTGACGAAATTATATATATGATATAAAATATTTAGCGAAAGAAAAAGGTGAAAATAATGGCAAAACCAATGGTTGCAATAATTGGAAAACCAAATGTTGGTAAATCAACATTTTTTAACTATATAATTGGTAAAAGACTATCTATTGTAGAAGATTTGCCCGGTGTAACTAGAGATAGAGTATATGGAGAAGCAAATTGGAGAGGAAGAAGCTTTACTTTAATAGACACAGGAGGAATTGAGCCTGAGTCAAATGATGTTATTTTATCTCAAATGAAGGTACAAGCAAACATTGCAATTAATATAGCTGACGTTATAATATTTTTAACAGATATAAAACAAGGGGTAACAGCAGCAGATGAAGAAATTGCGTTAATGCTTAGAAAATCAAAAAAGAAAGTAGTTTTAGTATGTAATAAAGCTGATAATTTTGGAAAAACAAGTGATGATATTTACGAATTCTATAACTTAGGACTTGGAGATCCATATCCAGTATCATCTACAAATGCTTTAGGAATAGGTGATGTTTTAGATGCAATTTATGAAGCATTTCCAGAGAAAAGTGATAATGAAGAAGATGATGGAATAATAAATGTAGCAGTAATAGGAAAACCAAATGTAGGTAAATCATCATTAATAAATAGAATATTGGGTAAAAATAGAGTAATAGTAAGTGATATTGCAGGAACTACACGTGATGCAATAGATTCATACTTTGAAAATGATAAAGGTAAGTATAATTTTATAGATACAGCAGGAATTAGAAAGAAAAATAAAGTATCAGAATCAATAGAAAAATTTAGCATAATGAGGTCACTTCTTGCAATAGAAAGAGCAGATGTATGTTTAATGCTTATTGATGCAAAAGAAGGAGTAACAGACCAAGACACTAAAATCGCAGGAGAGGCACATGAGGCAGGAAAAGGTGTAATAATAGTAATAAATAAATGGGATGAAATAGAAAAGACGACAGGAACACTTGAAAATTATAAAAAGGATGTGTATGAAAAACTTAAGTATTTATCGTATGCTCCAATGCTATTTATATCTGCAAAAACAGGGCAAAGAGTAGATAAATTATTTGAATTAATAAATAAAGTAGCACAAAATAATTCTATGAGAGTATCAACATCAATGCTTAACCAAGTAATTAATGAGGCAATAGCAGTTGTACAACCACCAACAGATAAAGGAAGAAGATTGAAAATACTGTATGCAACTCAGGCCTCAGTAAAACCACCAACGTTTGTAATTTTTGTAAATAATAAATCTCTATTCCATTTTTCTTATGAGAGATATTTAGTAAATCAAATAAGAACAAATTTTGGATTAGAAGGAACACCAATAAGGGTAATATCAAGAGAAAAAGGTGAAAAGGGGGAGTAATAAAATGATGGTATATGTGTTAGTAGCAATAATAGCTTATTTTATAGGAAGTGTAAA
>CANQZZ010000017.1 GCA_947628465.1 uncultured Clostridia bacterium | reverse complement strand
AGTTGACCTTTTTTTGTTTTAAAAATTTTTAAAAAATTTTCTATTTTTCTATTGACTTTTCATAGTTGGTCTCCTTTGCTTTTTTAGTTACATCATTGTTGACATTGTGCTAAATGCATTTGTCATACTTAATAAACCTATTAATACTAATGGTATAATTAAATATCCTACAAATAATCCTATTAATGGTGCAAATCCAATAGCTTTACCAATCATACCTTTCCTTTTTATTAATCTTTCATTAGATTCTTTTCTTTTTTCTTGATAATATTCTCTTTCATTATCTAATTCATCAAATGCTTCATGAATTGGTATTTTTTCAACTGCTGATTGAAGTCCTTCAACAATACGTATCATTTGCTCATTATTAATATCATTTTTTAATTCTTCTAATGCTTCCCATGCACCTGCTTCGTAGTTATTAACGCATCTTGTTATTGGTTCTCTAAATATATTAGAATATCTTTCTAGCCATTCTAATATCATTTCAACATTTACCCTTTCAATTTTCATAAGCATTAATATTATTGTTTGGAATTGCATAACTTCATTTTCTATTTCTAGTTTTCTCATAACTTTTTGGAACATTAATAACCACTTAGGTGTAAAATATCCAACAACTCCAAATACACAGGCAAGTAGCCATTCAAACCACTTTAAGTATTCTTTATTTACGACTTTTAACTTTTCATCTATTCTTTTTGCTGCTTCTTCTATTTCTTCATCTGTGGCATCTTTATAATAGTCAGAGAATTTAACTTCTGCTCTTATTTGCTCTAATGTCATTTTTTTATTTTTAAATTTATCTAGAAAATAGTTGTCTTGCTCAGTAAGTACTCTTGCTTGTTTTTCTTCACTTGCAGTCATTCCACCTAGTGCATTGTACTCTGATGTAGGATTTTCATATACAAAATCAACTGCTACATTGTGTATTTGTGTAAACAAAAATATCGATGCAAAAAACGCTACTATACAAACTGCAATTCTGTTTATATAATATGCTTCCATTTTTTGTTTACTTGCTGCGTCTTTTAATAGATTTACATCTTTTTTGTACTCTTTAGTTCTTTTTTTAGGTATAAATAAATCTATTATTTTTTTAGCTACTGGATTTTTGTATAATTTCATTTGCCAACAATTGTTAGGATCTTTGTAATCATTATTTTTTGAACCATTATCTTTTAATTTTCTCGTTAATAAATAACATACAAATGTAGCTATTACTAACAACAATTGTACAATAAATCCCATTTTCCCATTATAAAAGCTAGATGTAAAAGAGAAGTTATTAACTGCCCAGCTTTTTAATGGTTCCATACATAATACTGGAACAATTGCTATTACTGATAAACTTTGAAATACATAATCTAATTTATCTCTTTTTAATATTTCAAGTTGCATTTCTTCAGTAATGTTGTTTAAGTTTTTTAAGTATAATGATGCTCCATTACTATCTGTTCTATCACCAAATTCTCTTGTTAAATATGATATTCCTGCAAATTCTTTTAAATAGCTGTTTGGTGCTACATCATAATATTTTTCTAGCTCTATCTCAGGATCATCTGATGTTAATATTTCATATATTTTTTCACCTTGTCTTGATACTTCTAGTTGGTCTTTTTGTGATACATCATATATTGCTTCTTCAACCATATTAAATTCATGGTAAGCATGTCTTATTTCTGCAAAAAATCCTATTTGTTGTTTTAATAATTTTGTATCTAATTTATCTACCATTCCTGCCATTATTGTTTCAATTAAAAAGACTTCGAATAGAAGTAATATCAACAATAATAATATATCATTATGAGTTAATAATATTATAAATATTGTTAATGGCACAATTATTAATATTGCATTAAGAATAATTTTTGCAGTTTGCCTTCTTGTTAAATATTCATCATCAACATTTATAATCTCAAGTTTTCTTCTAAGTTTAGTTACATATCTATTTAAAAATGGTATTCTAATGAAATATATATATAATTTTTGATATAAAATATCTGATGTAAATTTCTTTTCTTTTGTTCCTTCTCTTAATTGCTTTATTCTCTTTACATCACCTTTATTTAATGATTTTTGTATGATGAAATAGGCTATTAATATAAGTACAAATAGCCCACCACTTATTCCCATTATATAAAGCAATGTTTGATTTGACATGGCAAAATTTCACCTCATATCTTCCTTGGTCTTCCTCTTCTCTTTTGTTGCATATTAGAATCTTCTCCAGAAGTAACTTTTGCTGATACTGGTATTGCTTTGCTATAGCCTCCCCAATTTCTTTCTACAAATTTATCAAATTCTTCTACATCTGATTCATCCATGTTATTACGCATTTCTTTTAAGTTATAATCTGATATTTTATTTGTTATAACATATTCATCATTTCTATATTCTAATATGTTTACATATTTATATAATTCTCTGTTTGTAACTTTTGTAAAGTAATGTGTTGCATTATCAATGAATTTATCCATTTTTCCTTCTAATGTTTTTTCTTTTCTGTGGTCATAAGTATATTCATTTTTATCTTCTACTGGAATACATTCTGTTATTCTTTCAATATAACGTCTTCCTCTAAAGTCTTTTACTAAATGTATATCAAAGTTTAATACTTGAACAACTTGCTCTTCTGCTGTTTTTTCATCTGTGAACACTCCAGATCTAAGCATTGAGTTACGAAGTGCTGTAACTAAATCTGGAAATGTTTTAGCATGGTGAGTAAATAATGTAAACTTTGATGCAACCTGTGCTGATTGTATCATCCAAGATGCTACGGGGTCTGTTGCAACCTCACCAATTATATTAACGCTACCATCTGTTTTCTTTTGAACGTCCAAGCAGTCTTGTCCTGAAATTGTTTCTGTTTCTCTCATTGATAATATGTTTCTTGTTGGATAAATTTTTCTCAAGTGCAACTCAAATGCTGTCTCTGTAATACGAAGGTTCATTGTTTCGTATATATTTTCAATCATAGCCATAAGCATTGTTGTTTTTCCGGCAACCTTGCTCACCTGTAAGTGATATAATTCTTGCACCTTTTACTAAGAATTTTAATAAGTCTATTGCCTCTTCTTTTCCTGGTACTGTAACAATTTGCTCTAGAGTTGCTCTCTTTACGTCGAACTTTCTTACGAAGAATGCCCATGTTTCAGACATTGATGGACGAACTACAACTACACGAGATCCATCTTTCATTTCATTGATTTTATATCCATTAGTATCTGATAATTGTCCTGGATTATTATATTTGTAAATGTTTTGACATACTCTTTTTAGTTCACTTTCTTTTCCAAATGAAAGAAATGCTAAACGAATTGATTTACCTTGGAACATTATCCAAATACTATCACATGCTCTTGGAACTTTGTGTTCTGTGATTTGGTTTAAATAATCTCCATCTGTTTGTGCAACTTGGCTCAAGAAACTCTCTGGAAGTCCAGATACACCGCCAGATACACCATCTATATTCATATCTCTTATTTCATCAATACTGCTATATCCTTTATAATGTTGATATATTCTTTGTACTAAGACATTTAACTTGTCTTGAAATTCTAATGTTAAATTTTCTTGTTCAAATATATCATTTATTTCTTCTTTAGTTATTACATAGCATGGTTTTGCTTCTCCTGCTACGTATTTTAGAGTTGCTAAATTGTATTTTTTAATAATTTGAGTTAGTGCCTCATATCCAAAATCTTTTTTGTACATATATATTAAAATGTCAAATTTGTCTTGTGCAGTAAGAAGTGATGGAATGTCAAAAGGTATTGCTTTTGATATATTAATTTCTGTTACACCATACTCTTTAAGCAATAAATCATATATCAATTCTTTTACATATTTCTTATCGTTTACATCTCCATATGTACAACCTTTTAATGCCTTTTTTAGTTCATATTTTTTTGCTTTTCTTCTCTTTAACTCTTCTTCTGAAAGTCCTATATCATATAGATTTATTTTAGTAATTTCATCAAGTCTTTTTTTAACAAACTCTGTCATTTTATCAATTGTATATGTTTTATCGTCTACATCAATAGTTTCTTCCTCAGTTGCATTTTTATTTTTATTTATAAAATATCTAATTAATACTGCTGCTAATATTAATACAACAAATGTTAATATAATATTTGTAACGTTCATAATTTAAGAACACCTCTCTTACATCCTCATTTGTAATTCTTGTAGTTTGTAAATAATTCTGTCTGCTACATTTTTAACTTCTTCAATGAATACAGCATTCCTATCTTTTGGATTTATTTTTCTAAATTTTATAAAGAAATCATCTACTGTTCCTTCATTACATGCTTCGAAAAACAATGTGTTATATGGTATAGCACAAACCTTTTCACGTTCTCTCATATATCTAGATACATTTTTTACTGTATATTTTGAATGTTTATCATATCTTCCAAGTATTGGAATAGTTGGTTTTTCGTTAAATATTAAATTGTTTCTTTTTATATCCAAATATTCATCAATTAATCTAATTTTTTGTGATAAATTTGGCACTATCAAGTCTGATATTTCTAATAAAGAATTAGTAATCAAATCTCCTAACTGACTATCTATATCTATAAACACTAAATCATAATACTTATTAGCGATTTGGGCTATCTCTTTAAATAATTTTTTGTGTATCTCATAATCTGCCATTGGCACGTCAGTATCAGTTAACAATTCTAAATCTTTAAATACTATTTTTGTATAATTAGTTATTATTTCAGGTGAAGTTTTGTTGCTACGTATTGCTTTTGAAAGCCCACTTATTCCAGAAGCTATATTCATTCTTGCAGCACTTTTATGTATTAAGCTTATTGTTTTATCTTCTTGCCAATAGCAATCTTGATAAAAATAATCATTATATTTAGTATCTAAAATTAAAATTTTATAATTATGTTGTACTGCAAGGTATGTAGCTACTGCAACAAGTGATGCTGTTTTACCTGTTTCACCTTTTCCATTACTCCAAAATGATATTATTGCCATTTTAATTCTCCTTATATACTTTTCATAATTTTTCTTATTTTTCCTGAGCTTATATCTGGAGATATTTCCTGTATTAATATATATAATGCATCTCTGTATTCATCACTTAAGTTTCTATATTTTATTTTTGAAACTCTTTGGTTCTCAATTATTGCAGTCAAATCTCCTTGATCATACGGAAAATATATTTTTTCTTTTTCCCATTCAACAGGAGCTGTAAGTGATAAAAGATTTAAATATTCATCATTATCATCATTAATTTCTCTTTCAAATAAGACTTTTGTCATTTTTACATTTTGCTGCAAGTTGCCTAGTATTTCCATTCCTTTTTTTAATGAAAAATTGTCAAATGCCGTAATAAAATATAGTTTGTCTGCATCTTTTACTTCATAAGCTTCAAACATTTCTGCTGAATCTACATCTATTAATACTATATCGTAATTAGGCTCTATATCTCCTAAATAATTGATAATCGAATTTATATTATCAAATCCAACTGCTATATCAATACTTTCATATTCAGTAACATAAAATTTAGTTGGAGCTATTGCCGGAACTATGTATCTTGCTTTTTGAAGAACTGTTGTATCTATGACTAAAATTCGTTTACCAAGCTCCGTTAAAGCTTTTGCTACATAAATTATCATATCTGTTTTTTCAAATGCTCCTATAAATCCTATTTTTTTCAACTTTTATATCCTCCGTTATTTTAATAACTTTCTAATCCTGATAAATATGCTTCTCTTGCAGATTTTGCATTTTCTATTTCAGTTTGCATGCCTTCTTCTAAATTTGCTTGTGCATTTCCTGCATATTCATTTCTGCTTGTGTTAATATTTCCTCTTAAAGCTTGATTTGCTTCAGAATTAAATCTATTTACTAATTCACTTCTTGCTTCTGCTACTATGTTAGGATTTCTTTCAATCAACATTTGAACTTCTGTAGTTGGTATATAAGTTCTTCCTGCTGCTTCTTGCATACCTGGTTCTACATATTGTATTGCATATAATTTTGAAGCTGTCATTCTATATGCTTCTACAATTGCACTTTCCATCATTAATATTTCAGGCTCTGTTAATTCTAATCCTATTGTATCTCCATATAATGTTTTTATTTCTTTTTTAGAAATAACAATTAAATCTTGACCATTTGAAAGTGTTAATCTAATATCTATATAATCACCTAATCCTACTGTAGTAGATAGTGTAAGCATATTATATTCAACATATCTTGTATCATTCGTTAATTCTTCATCTTCGTAAACTAAAGTGTCAAATAATATTGTTCCTGCTTGCAAATCTAATTTACTCTTATATCCACTTGGGAAAGCTTTATCTACCCATGTTTCCTTCCCTTTTTCACCTGATATTTTAGTTTTTGCTGCGAATGCTCCTGTTGGAACTGCTTTTTCTGTAACTAAAACTGCTTCTACCTTGCTTGCATTTATTTCTTCCCCTGATTTAACAGGTACTTTTAATTTATATGCATAAGTAAGAGCTCCTTCTTCTTGTTCTTGTTGTTTCTCTTGTCTAGACATTAAAAAGAAAAGTAAACCTCCTATAATTGCACATATTACAAGTGTAATTACTACTCCTATTAAAAATGAAACTCTTGCTTTTCTTTGCATTGGATTTGCTACCATATTAATTCCTCCTATAACATAGTATTTTATTATATTTTACAACGAAATTACCCTAAATTCAACATTTAGGGTAATTGTAATTTAAAAATAATATTATTGTAATATAACTGTAATATTTAGCTTATATATTTGTCTATTGCTTCTGCCACACCGCTTTCATTGTTTGATGAAACAACTTTGTCAGCGATTTTTTTCATTGTTGGTGAACTGTTTTCCGGAACAATACCTAATCCTGCGTTTTCTATCATCTCTTTATCATTTATATTGTCCCCTATTGCTACAACTTCTTCTTCTTTTATCCCTAGCATTTTTATTAATTTCTGAATAGCTGACCATTTATTTACATTTTGATTTGTAATTTCTGTATAAAAATATGATATTTCATAATCATCCGTACCATATTTTATAATTTTTTTTGACATGTGTGCAACTTCTAATACATCAATATTTTTAATATTTTTTAATTTATTTATTATACTTTTAAAAATCATTTCATCGCTATCACAAATTGTAATTTTTAAAAAATCATTTCCCTTATAACTATTTATATAATCATATAAATTTTCTATTACATTTATTTTTATTCTTTTATCTTCTGGATGTTTTTTGTTTTCATTATGATAAAAAAGGATGTTATAATTTAATGATTTTGTTAGAATACTATTATTAGTATATACATTATAGAACATGCTGTTTTTTTCGCATATATCAATAATTTCAAGTATTTTTCTTTTGCTCATATAGTTATTATAAACTACCTTTTCTTTTTGAATATCATAAATTGCTGCGCCATTTCCAGATATCAAATATTTATTAGAATTTATTTCACTTGCAATTGGCAAAATTGCTTGTGGCATTCTTCCTGATGTAAGAACTACATCTATATTTTTGTTCAATGCTTTTTGAATTGCTTGTTTATTTTTTTCACTAACTTCTCCATAAGAATTTAAAAGAGTGCCATCTATATCAATTGCTATCAATTTATACATTTTATTATAACCTCCATTTTTATTATATATCATTGTTTTATTTTTTTACAATATAAAATACAAAATTAGCAAAAATTTCTAGTTTAAAAATTGTTTTGCTGAGCATTATAAATATTGAAAAGCAAATATGCTTTTAAATGATTTAATTCATATCCTAGGAGGTGAAAAATAATGGCAACATCAAATTCAAGCAGAAGATTAGTTCCAGAAGCTAAAGAAGCTTTAGATAAATTCAAATATGAAGTAGCTTCAGAAGTAGGAGTTAACTTAAAGAACGGTTACAATGGTGATATATCATCAAAAGACGCTGGTAGAATCGGTGGTAACATGGTTAAAAAAATGATACAACAAGCTGAAAATCAAATGAAATAAGTTTATTAACTATTGTTTGTTTGTGGCAGAAGCATTTTTCTTGGATTTTATATATGTTTTTTAGCATACATAAAGGCAGGAGATGTGCTCCTGCCTTATCTTTTACAATTTTTTACTAGAAACTTTTGCAAAATCATCATAATTTCCGTAATATGATTTACAACTCAAATTATTTTTCCAAAAGCCAATCAATTATATTTTTATGAATAATTCCATCTCTTGAGAAATTTGTTTTATCTAATGAAAGAACATATTTAGGGTAATTGTCATCTATTTCTTTAAAAGCTCCAAATTCCCTGTTTTCAACTTTGTCATTTGCCAATAAATATGCCACTTGAAAATACATTTTTTCTTCTGTTTTTGTCGCAATAAAATCTATTTCTCCATTTTTTGTTTTTCCTATATATACATCATATCCTCGTTCTAACAGCTCATTGTATACAACATTTTCAATTGCAAAACTTTTATTTATTTCAAAGTTATTGTTTTTTATTTGGGCTATTCCTAAATCTGTCATATAATATTTATTTAATGTTTTTAAAATGGCTTTCCCGTGAATATCATATCTGTATATTTTTTTTATCATTAAAGCTTTGCATAATGCATCTAAATACATATATAATGTTTCAGTTGATACAGATTTTCCTTCATTCTTTAAAAATTTCATAACATTCTCCGCAGAAAATTGGCGTCCTGTAGTATCTACAATGTATTGTAATAATAAATCAAATAAGACTGTATCCTTTAGCCCTAGTCTTTCTACTACATCTCTTAATATAATCGAATCAAATACACTATGCAAATAATCCTTTATATTGCTTTCATCAGTAAACTCCGTTCGATTAGGAAGTCCTCCCCATTTAACAAAATCCCAAAAAGTTTCTTCTGATTTAGCTGGTTTTTTAGTAAGTTCTATAAATTCCTTATAGCTTAATGGATAAATATTAAATAATACATATCTTCCAGATAGAACTGTTGATAATTCATTTGATAATAGTTTACTATTTGAACCTGTGATAAATATACTTATATTGTCTATAGATGCTCTTAATGAATTTACTACTTCTTCAAATTTTTCTACCTTCTGAATTTCATCTAAAAATACATAATATTTTTTATTATCTACTATTTTTTCTTTTATATAGGAATTTAATTTTTTATAATCTTGTAATTCTTCAAATTCTATAAGTTCAAAATTTACATATATTATATGCTTTTCATCTATCTTCTTTTCTTTTAGTTCGTTCATTATTTGTTTTAATATTACAGATTTTCCACATCTTCTTATCCCAACTAATATTTTTATAAGATCGCTATCATAAAAACCTCTTATTCTTGATAAATACATTTCCCTTTTTAACATTTTCATCACCTATACTAATTATAAATCAATATATTATATTTGTCAAGTTATTTCTTATTTAAGAAATAACTTTGTGATTTTTATATTTTTTTCGCTATTTCGTAATTTTATTACAAATTATTTGTTTAACAGATTTTTTAACATCATTTATTATTTTTTTGCTTTTATATATGTTTTTTGCATACATAAAGGCAGGAGATGTGCTCCTGCCTTATCTTTTACAATTTTTCACTAGAAACTTTTGCAAAATCATCATAATTTCCGTAATATGATTTTATTTTATAATCTTCTATATTCAAAATTCTATTTGCAATTGCATTTATAAAATACCTATCATGTGATACAAATAATACAGTTCCTTTATATTCTTTTAAAGCTTCTTCCAATATTTCTCTTGTATCTATATCAATATGATTTGTAGGCTCATCAAGTATTAAAAAGTTAATATCTTTATGAATCAATTTCATAAGTATTATTTTAACTTTTTCACCACCTGATAAATTTCCTATTTTTTTAAATACATTTGCCTGTCTAAAACCATATTTTGCAAGTTTACTTCTAGACTCAGTTTCTGAAAAATTACTTCCTTGTAAAAAGTATTCTAATACTGTTTGGTTTTTGTTTTGAAATATTATATTTTGTGGAATATATCCTATTTTAATTGAAGTACCTAGTTTTACTTTTCCTAGATAATTACTATCTTTTCCTAAAATTATTTTTATTAGAGTTGATTTGCCGCTTCCATTTTCGCCAATTAATGCAACTTTTTCTCCATAATTTAATGATAAATTAGCATTACTAAAAATTGTTTTTCGATTAAAATTCTTTTCTAATTTTTCAATTTTTAACACATCATTTCCTGACCTGCTTTTAACATTAAATTTAAAATCTATTGTTTTTTTATTTAAATCAACTTTGTCTAAAACCTCTATCTTTTCTAATCGTTTTTCAATGCTTTTAGCTCTTTTAAAAAACATTTCATTTCCCGCTAATTCACCGAATTTTCTTAAGTTTGATATAGATTCTTTCATTTTATCTATTTGTTTTTGTTGATTTTTATAGTTCTCAAACTTAGCCAAAGTTCTTCTTTCATCTTCTTTTAAAAAATATGAATAATTTCCATAATAGATGTTTGCTTTACCATTTTCTAATAATACAGTTTTGCTAACTACTTTATCTAAAAAATATCTGTCATGAGAAACTATTAAAACTGTTCCTTTATATTTTAAAATTAATTCTTCTAAAAATTCTAAAGAGTGTATGTCTAAATGGTTCGTCGGCTCATCCAAAAGCAATATATCTGGCTCTTTTAATAATAACTTTGCAAGATTTACTCTTGTTTTTTCTCCTCCACTTAAAATGTTATAGTTTTGTTTTAAGAGTTCTTTATCAATATAAAACTTTGAGCATATTTTATTAAACTTTTCTTGAATTTCATATCCGCCTAATACTGAAAATCTTTCTTGAGTTCTTCCATATTCATTAATTAACTTTTCTAGATTTCCTTCATTTGCTTTTATTGACATGTCAATTTCTAATTTATTAAGTTTTTTCTCTATTTTAAAAATTTCTTCAAAACTTTGATATAAGAATTCTTCTACTGAAATATCATTTTTCTCATTTTCATAAATTTGATTTAATATTCCTATTTTAGCTCCATTTCTAATATTGATAGTTCCGCCATCTATGTTTTCTTGTTTTGCAATTATTTTTAAAATTGTAGATTTCCCGCTTCCGTTTTGTCCGATTAAAGCCACTCTTTCTCCTGTTTTCAGCTCTAGGCTAAATCCATCTAAAATATTTTTCAATCCGTAATTTTTTTTAATATTATTTAATTCTATTTCTATCATTTTTATATCTCCTTATTATTAAATTTTTATAAATAACGAGATATAATTGCCATTTAACTATTACAACCTATGGCGATTTATCTCGTTGTAATAGTTTTGCAGGCATAACTTCTTATCTTTAACCTACTTTCTAAATCTTTTCTTTTATCCATCATAAAATTCTCCTTTATTTTTTTACTGTTTATAATTATATCATAAATAAATCAGTTTTACCATACATTTCCAAAGATTTCTACAGTTTATGTTTTAGCATACATAAAGGCAGGAGATGTGCTCCTGCCTTATCTTTATATTATTTTATTGTTCTGGTTCTAGTAATCCATAATTGTTGTTATCTTTTAATTTAAATAATACATTTACTTTGTTTGTGTCTTGATTTATAAATGTTATAAATTTATCTTGTGGTTTTTCTTGAAGTTTTAATTTTGCATCTTCTGGTGTAATAGGTTTTATATCATAATAAATTGTTTTTATTATTTCGTTCTCAATTTTAATTTCATCACCAAAATTTCCTACAAATGATTTTATTGAATCATCTTTGTTTGCTTTATCTTTTTTTGTTTTCCATTTTCTTATTTGTCCTTCAAGTATGTCCATATCTTTATCTATTGATGCATACATATCTTTGTGAGATGTTACAGCTCTGTATGTATCTTGTTTTACTTTTACACTCATTTCAGCAATTTGCTCTGTTTTTTCTGTTCTTATTGTAACATTTACATCAATGTCCCCATCAAAATATTTTTCTACTCTTTCCATTTTCTTTTCAACATAATCCTTTATAGCTTCTGTTGCCTTTACGTCTTTTCCTGTTATTGTTATATTCATATTAATCTCTCCCTCCAAGTCATGAAGAATTTTTTATTCTTCCGCTACTTGTTTGTAATTATATATTAACACTAAAAAATAAGCAAGAGTTAATTAAAAAATAATTCTTGCTATTAAATAAATTATAATTTATATTCTTTTTCTAATTTTTCTTGCAAATATACTTTTGATATTATTTCTAATTCTTTTATGGTTTCTTGTGGCACTTCAAATGAAAATATCTTTTTTGAATCTGCAAGTATTATATATCTAATGGCATCTTTTGTTGTTGGACTAATTTCTATTGCTCCTTTATCTTGCTTGCCACATGCAGAGCATTTAAGCCCACTATCTCTAAAACTAAAATATACAAGATTTTCTTTTTCTTTGCAATTTTTACACTCATCTATTACTGGTCTATAACCTATTATTGATAAAAGTCTTAAAGTGAATACTGAGTTTATTAAACTTAAATTTTTATCCGTTTCAGATATCATATATAGAGTATTTAAAAAAAGTTTCATTACTTTATATGTACTTTGGTTTTCAGTTGTAACATCATTTATTATTTTTGTTATATATGATGCGTATTTTAGCCTGTCCAAATCTGTTCTTATATTATAAAACACTTCTATGATTTCACATGAATTAATCGAATATGTATTTCCACTTTTATATAATAAATATTCCCCAAAGCACAAAAATTGAGTAGCAGCCATAAGAAGACTTTTAGGTCTTCTTGAGCCTTTAGCTGCTGCCTCAATTTTTCCGCAAATTTGGAGTTAAAATTGTTACAATTTTATCAAAATCTCCTACCGTTTTCTCTGCAATTATTAATCCCTTCGTTTTTAATAATTTCATAGTTTTCCGCCTTCATATTTTCTTCTATATCTATTATTTGTTTTAATTCTAAAAAAGTATCTATATTTCCTGTATTCTTAAAGGTATTCCATGCCAATTGTTTTATCATAAGTCTTCATCTCCCCATAACCTTAAGTGCTATTAATATTCACACCTTTAATTTTATCTTTTGTAATTTTGGTTTTTTTATTCACTTTTAAATCTTTTTATTATGCTTTGATTATCTTGCCAATTTTCTTTTACTTTAACCCATAATTTTAAATTAATTTTTGTTCCTAAAGTTCTTTCCATGTCTTGCCTTGCATACATTCCAATTCTTTTTAGCATTGCTCCATCTTTTCCTATTACAATACCTTTGTGGGAATTTCTTAGTACAAAAATTGTTGCTTCAACATCATAAATATCTTTTCCTTTTGTTGTTTTTCTTAAATTCATTTTTTCTACTTCTACAAGTATTCCATGTGGTACTTCTTGGTCAAGTAGTCTTAATGCTTTTTCTCTTATTGCCTCTTCCATAAGTTGCCTTGCTGTTTGGTCTGTATACTCCTCAATATCATAATATGCAGGACCATTTGGAAGGTGCTTTTCTATTTCGTCTAAAATTTTAATTGTATTCTCATTTTTTAAAGCAGATATTGGAATTATTGCTTCAAAATTATATTCTTTGCTATATATATCTATTAGTTTTAACAATTTTTCTTTTTCTATTAAATCTATTTTGTTTATTACTAATATTGTTTTTTTATTTTTTTCTTTGATTTTTTCTAGTATTAGCATATCGCCTTTTCCGATTTTTTCTGATGTTGCTTCAACAATAAATAACAATACATCTACATCTGGAATGCTTCCCCATGCAGTTTCATTCATTGTTTCTCCAAGTTTTGTTTTTGGTTTGTGTATTCCTGGAGTATCTATAAAAACAATTTGTGAATTTTCTCTATTTACAATTGCTTTAATTGCAGTTCTTGTTGTTTGACGTTTATCTGCAGTAATTGCAACTTTTTCCCCAACTAAACTGTTAATTAAAGTTGATTTTCCTACGTTTGTTCTTCCTATTATTGACACAAATCCTGATTTAAAATTATTCATCTTTCCTCCATTTTATTGTATATCTTTTAGCCACATATTATACTCAGCATCACTTGGCATCCTTAAATCGCCTCTTGGAGATAGGCTTATAGTTCCTACTTTTGGTCCATCTGGCATTGGATTTCTTTTAAATTGCTGAGTGAAAAATCTTTTTATAAATACTTCTAGCCATTTTTTTATTTCTTCTTTGCTAAATTTGTTATCAAATGTTTTACTTGCAATATATAGTATTTTTTTAGGTGATGCTCCATATCTTAAAAAATGATATAAGAAAAAGTCATGTAATACATAAGGTCCTACTAGGCTTTCTGTCATTTGCTCTATATTTCCCTTTGTATCTAGCGGCAATAGTTCTGGTGATATTGGTGTTTCTAAAATATCATATATTGTTTTTTTGCATTCCTCTAACTTGCTATTTTCTGCAACCCATGTTATTAAATATCTTACTAATGTTTTTGGAATACTGCTATTTACTCCGTACATACTCATTTGGTCGCCATTATATGTGCACCATCCGAAGAGCAAGTTCTGATAGGTCTCCTGTTCCTATTACTATCGCATTTTCTTTGTTTGCAATATCCATTAAAATTTGAGTTCTTTCTCTTGCTTGTGTGTTTTCATAAGTTGCATCATGCTCATCTTTATTATGCCCTATATCTTCAAAATGACTTACGCAAGACTTAGTTATATCAATTTCTTTTAAAGTTGCTTTATAGCTTTTTATTAAGTTTTTAGCATTTTCATAAGTTCTAGAACTTGTTCCAAATCCAGGCATTGTTACTGCAATTATATTTTCATTTGGAATACCCAATATTTTATTTGTTCTTACAGCTACTAAAAATGCAAGTGTTGAATCAAGCCCTCCTGAAATACCTATTACTACTTTTTTTATATTTGTATGCATAAGTCTTTTTGCTAGTCCATAACTTTGTATGTTTAATATTTCATTACAAATTTCATTTATTTTTTTTTTATCACTTGGAACAAATGGATATTCTTCATACTCTCTTTCCAAGTTTTCTATGCAATCTTCTATTCTTACATCAATCTTTCTAAAATTTAATTCTTGCACGTCACCCATATAGCTTATGTTTTTTACTCTATCATTCATTAGTCTTTTTGTATCGATATCTGTATATATTAGATTGCTTTCAAAATCAAATCTTTCGTTTTCTGCAAGATTTTTTCCGTTTTCAAAAATCATACTTGCACCTGAGAATACCGTATCCGTAGTAGATTCATTTACGCTACTTGAAGAATATATATATGCACAAATTGCTTTTGCAGACTGCATCTTTACTAAATCTTTTCTATATTCATTTTTACCTATTACTTCATTACTAGCAGATGGATTAAAAATTATTGTTCCACCATTTAATGCAATTTTATTACTTGGTGTATCTACTGCCCATAAGTCTTCACAAATTTCTATTCCAAAACATATATCTTCGTTTTCTTTATCTTTAAATAACAAGTCTGTTCCAAAAGGCACATTTTTTCCAAATAACATTATTTCATTTTGTTTTGCATTTTTACTTGATGCAAACCATCTTTTTTCATAAAACTCTGCATAATTAGGTATAAATGTTTTAGGAACAATTCCTAAAATTTCACCTTTTTGAATTACTACTGCTGTATTGAATAGTTGATTTTCAGCCTTTATTGGCATACCTAGTATAGTTATAATGTTTATATTTTTAGTTTCTTCTAATATTTTATTTAATCCGCTTTTTGCATTTTCAATTAGTACATCTTGATAAAACAAGTCTGCACAAGAATATCCAGTAATACATAGTTCTGGAAAACAAACAATTTGTACTTTTTTACTATCTGCTTGTTTTATTTGTTTAATTATTTCAGATACGTTAAAATCTATATCTGCAACTTTTAATTTGGGAACTACTGCTCCACATCTTACAAAACCAAATTCTTTTAACATGCTTCTCTCCTTTTTAACGCACATTGGGGACGTAAAAGATGTGCATTTTATTTTTTTAATAATCTATATATTCTGTATCTATCTATTTCGAAAATTTTTACTACCTTAGTAATTGGAATTTTTTCCTCTTTTATTGCTATTGTAAGTAATTTTTTTAATTTTATTTCATCTTTTTTTATTTCATTTAAATTAACTTTTTTTATTTTTTCTATAAAATTTGTATAATCTATTTCATTATCGATATCTTTATACTTATTTTTATTTTTATGAATTAAAATATATTGTTCCAAATAATTATTAGAATTTCCAAAACAAAATTTTATTATTTCTTCACTAGCTATGCCATCTTTTTTTATATAATCATTGTAACTCGAATATTTATAATTTTCTGGTTTTTTCACAATTGATGCTTTTACTGGATTATTGTGTATATATCCTATACAATTTAATAAATATTTTTGATTATATATAGGTTCCGCTTCATATCTATTTCTAAATACATATCCTACTCTATCTTTTATGTGATTATAAAATTTAGCATATGAAGTATTAACGCTTTTCATATATGCAGACATCTCATTTATCTCATTGCAATAAAGTAGCATATGAACATGATTGTCCATAATGCAATATGCTAATATCTTTATGCCATAATCTTCTTTATATTTTAATGATAATTCTCTATATTTTTCTTTTAAATACTTACTGTTAAATATATATTCTCTATTTATTCCTTGTGCAATTACATGAAAGTAATTTGTTCTTAGATCTTTCCTTGCTATTCGGGGCATAATCATTCTCCTTCCTTATTATACCCCCAATAAAAAAAATAAATTTTTATGCTTATATTTTAACATAAAAATTTATTTTTGCAATACTTAAATTTACTTTGCACATCTTTTACGTCCCCAATGTGCGCGAGGAAATTTCCGTTTTTATTGTTATAATATTATGCAGATTAGGCCTCCGGCTTCCTTCATTTATTATTCTTTCTAGAGTTTCTTGAAGTTTGCCTTGTGCATCTTCTGGCATTCTGTACAATTTATTTTGTAAGCCTTCATTTACTAATTCATGCAGATTCTTTCCAAATATATTTGATTCCCAAATTTTAATTGGGTCGTTTTCAAATTCAGAAAGCAAGTAGTTTACAAGTTCTTCTGATTGTTTTTCGCTTCCTACTATTGGAGATACTTCTGTTTCGATATCTGCTCTAATCATATGTATAGATGGTGCTTTTGCTTTTAATCTTACCCCAAATCTTGAGCCTTGTTTTACCATTTCTGGCTCATCTAATATTAATTCTTCCATAGAAGGTGTTACTATTCCATATCCTTTTTGTTTTACTTCTTCTAATGCTACTGCTACTTTATCATATTCTTTCTTTACTTTTGATAAACTAGAAATTGTTGAAAATAGGTCTGCTTCGTTTTGTACTTCTACTCCTGTTATTTCTGTTAATACTTTATAGAATAAATTGTTTTGAAGCTGAATATCTACTGTTACTGAGCCATTTCCAAGATTAATTTCTTTAATTATAGTTTGCTCTACTATTTCTGTTTTGCTTATTCTTTCTATTCCTGTATTTATATTTTTAACTGCATTTGTATCTTTAAATGCATCTTTTATACTTCCAAACAATTCTTGTTTTAATGGATGTTCATCTGATAATCCATCTACCCAACCTGGGAAATTTAAATTGATTCTTTCTACTGGGAATTCATATAGGATTTTACCAAATATGTCATTTACATCTTCCATATTCAAATTTGTACAATCAGTAGGAAGTACTGCAACTCCATATTTATCTTCTAATGTTCTTGCAAGTTCTTTGCAATAGTCTGAGTATGGATTGTTAGTATTTAGTACAATTACAAATGGTTTGTTTAATTCCTTTAATTCTTTTACTACTCTTTCCTCTGCTTCAATATAATCTTCTCTTGGTATTTCTGTTATACTTCCATCTGTAGTTACTAATATTCCTATTGTAGAATGTTCTGTAATAACTTTTTTTGTTCCTACTTCTGCTGCAATTTCAAATGGTATTTCCTCATCTGACCAAGGTGTTTTTACCATTCTTGGTACATCATTTTCCATATATCCGAAGTGCATTATTTACTAAATATCCAACACAGTCTACTAAACGTGTTTTTAATTTTAAATTTTCTCCTATTGTAATTTCCACTGCTTCATTTGGTACAAATTTTGGCTCTGTTGTCATTATAGTTCTTCCTGCTGCACTTTGTGGAAGTTCGTCTCTTGCCCTTTCTTTTTTGTAAGTGTTTTGAATATTTGGTATAACTAATAAATCCATAAAGTTTTTTATGAAAGTGGATTTACCAGTTCTAACAGGTCCGAACTACTCCAACATATATATCCCCATCTGTACGATTAGCAATGTCCTCATATATTTCTAGATTTTCCATAACCTAATTCCCTCCTAATAAAATGTTTGTACAATTCAACTTTAATTAATGTATATTAGGCTTATGGCATTATTATTACACTTTTTTTATTTATTTTTTTCTTTTTTATTTTTTGTCATGTTTGCTAAATCTTCTGCTTGCTCTTTTTGTTTTTCTATTGGAAGCCAATGATAGTTAGAACAAACAAATTCTCCATATTTTGTTGTGTCTTCCTTTTTAGGAAACTTTTTATCTTTTTGCAATTAAATCACCTCTATTTGTATTATTTGTTTATTTAAAATTAATTATACAAATTGTAATTTGCACAAAAAAAAATTGCATCCTTTTTTATTGAGATGCAATTTTTTAATATGCTTTATTTCTATTTTATATTTTTCTAAATTTTATAACTTTCTAAATACTCCGCCAACTACTCCAAGTATTTTACAATCTGGTACTATTATTGGATCCATTGTGCTGTTTTCTGGTTGTAATCTTATATGGTCTTTTTCTTTATAAAAAGTTTTGACTGTTGCTTCATCTTCTATTAATGCTACTACTATTTGTCCATTTCGTGCATCATTTTGTCTTTTTACTAGTATGTAGTCTCCATCTAAAATTCCTGCTTCTATCATACTTTCTCCACGTACTGTAAGCATAAAACTTTCGCTGTTTCCTACAAAGTCAATTGGAATAGGAAATGTATCTGTAACATTTTCTACTGCAAGTATTGGAGCACCTGCTGTAATTTTTCCTATTACTGGAACATCAACTAATTCTTTTCCATTATATACTGGCTTAGGACTAGAATTTTCGTTTTCTGAAAGTCCACCTTTTAAAAGTTTTAACGTTCTTCCTTTTTGACTTTCTTTTTGAATATAACCTTTTTTTGTAAGTTTTGCTAAATATCCATGTACTGTTGCTGTTGAGCTTAAGCCTACTGCCTTTCCAATTTCTCTAACTGATGGTGGATAGCCCTTATCTTTTATTTGTTTTTCTATGAATTTAAGTATTGCTCTTTCTCTTTTGTTTAAATCATTTAACTCTTCACTTTTCAATACAATCACTCCCGAAAATATATTTGCCTATATATTATCACACAAAAAAACAAATGTCAAACAAAATTTTGCTTTTTTTAAAATTTTTTAAAATCACAAAATTTTATTTGACAATGCTAACTTTTTATATTCCTATTATATGCTAGTTTTTGATGTAAAGTGATGGCCTGAAAGAATAGTTGATGCTGCAACTGCTAGGAGGGTAGGTTCCACACACAGATGCTGGACAGTCAGAGCCATCGTGGTAGTAAAAACCGACCACGGGCAATTCGATAGTTGGAAGTCCAAGCCTCCATTGTCACTTCATAACAATTTCCTGCTATATCATATATATTCTTTGCTGCAAATTCATTACTTGCTCCTGTTGACAAGATAAAAAATTGTGAACTAGCTTTAGATTTTGTATTGTTTTCTTCATTTGAAAAGGCGTACCACGAACCATTATAATAACTTGCATTTTCATTCGTTATTTCCCATGCTGTGTTTATATAATTTCCCCATTCTGTACTGTCTTTTAAATTAAATTCATTACTTCCGTCTTTATTTAAAAATTCTAGCATTGCATCCCATTGTATAGAATAGCATAAGGTCGATACTACTCCTACATCCTTGTTATCATAAAAATGTTT
>CANQZZ010000016.1 GCA_947628465.1 uncultured Clostridia bacterium | reverse complement strand
AATTCATTAGAAATTATAAATAAAGAACAAGAAGAACTATTAAAAATGTATAGAAAGAAAAAGTAACAAAGGAGGAATGTTATGGATAAAAATGTATTAACTCAAATTAATTCAATAAGAAACGAGATAAAAGAATTAAAAGAGAAGTTAGATAGATCTATCAAGCCTGTAAAAATTGTAACAGATAGTGTACAAGGCAGTAGTAAATATTATCCATACATAAAACATAATTGTGTAGTTGAGGGTATAGACGAACACAGGATTATATTAAATAAAAGAAATAGAAATAAATATAATAAACAAATAAAAAGTAAAGAGTATAAGTTAGAAAAGCTTATAAACAAATTAGAGTATGAATTAAATAATATAGAAGATAGTGATATTAGAAGAATAATAAGATATAAATATGAAGATAATCTAAACTGGGTACAGATAATGTATAAGATGAAATATAACTCAGAAGAAACTGCAAGAATAAAACTTAAAAGATTTTTAGAAAAAAATTAAAAATGTACGTTTTGTACGGTTTTAAAATGCTAAAATGTTAGTAAGTAAAAGAGTAGTTATTCGAAAGGATATGCCCAAGACTACAGTGAAGGGCAGTGAGTTCCCAAGGTGGAGCTCCTAGATAGGTTATAATACCTATTCAATAGCCCTTTACACATTTTATAAAAAATATTTTTGCAGTGCCTTATCATAATAAAGTTTTCTAGAAACTGTGATAAGAGTACCTGCAGTAAAAGAAATCTCAAAAAGAGTTAGATTTAATCTAATTCTTTTTTATTGAAAAGGAGCAAAAATAGAATATGCAAGGTGGTATAAACGCAGCATATATTGATTCGGAATATAAGAAAAGAAAAATATATGGAAATAAAAAAAGGCAAAATTGTATAGATAAAGAGTGCGAAGAATGTAAATATAGATATATTTGCGAAGATAAAGAAAATCAAGAGGTGGTAAAGTTTGAAATTCTATGATGAGAATTTAAATAAAGAAAAACTTAAAGAAGAATATTTAAAAGCCAACTCTAAATGTACTTATAAAACTTCTGAAGAACTTACAGATGTGATTGCTACTTATTTTAAAAATTGTGATAAAAGGAATAAGCCTTACACTATATCTGGTTTAGCTTTATTTTTAGGATTATCTACTGAAACCTTAAGAAGATATGAAAAAGAATATGGAGATACAGAGTATGCGGATATTATAAAAAGAGCAAAACAAGCAATAGAAGTTTATACTGCAGAAGCAACATTTGATAATAAGAAGTTTCAAGGAGCAAAGTTTAATTTGCAAAATAATTTCGGATGGTCTGATAAGCAAGATACAAATCTTTCTGGAGAAGTAACAGAAATTGTAAAATTGGAAGATGTTTTATGATAAAAATTACTGCAGATTTCTTAATTGAAAGAAGAAAAATGCAATGGGAAATACATCATGATATAAAAAAAGATGATAGATTTGTTCTTGGATCAGCTTATGAAATTGTTCATAACAAAAATTTAAGAGAAGAAATAATTGATAAGCCAGAAAAACTTATAGAATTATGTTTTATAGTAGTTGATAAAAATAAAAAAATAAAGCCATTTTTTTTGAATGAAGTGCAACATGAATTTATAGATATTTTAAATAAAGCAATTGAAGATTTTGATAATGGATTAATAAATAATATTAGTATTTTAATTTTAAAGGGAAGACAACAAGGATTTACAACACTAATAACAGCATATCAGTTAGCTTCTACTATAACAAGATGTAACTTTGAAGGATTAACACTAGCTGATAAAGCATCTAATACAGAAGCGATATTTCAAAACAAAGCAAAACTTCCTTATAATCGATTACCAGAGATGCTTAAGCCTTCTGAAAAATATAACAATAAAAGACAATTACTGTTTGAAAAAATAAATAGTAGTTGGGGAGCTGATACTGCAACAAAAGATGTTGGACGTTCTAGAACTATTAATTTTTTTCATGGTTCCGAATGTGCCTTCTGGAAAGATGGTATGAGCAGTATTCAAGCATCACTTCGGTGAGACTTTTACTAAAAATGCTATTAAAATATATGAAAGTACAGCAAATGGTTTTAATGATTATAGAACTATGTGGAAATCTGGGGAAAATATTAATTGTTTCTTTGAATGGTGGAAAACTAAAGAATATAGATTAAATTTTGAAACAAAGAATATGCGTACTAAATTTTTAAATGATATAGATAGAAAAAGGGGAGAATGGATTTATGATAGGTTAAAATGGCTTAGAGATGTTAAAAAGTTAGATGAAAATCAATTGTATTGGTATTTTAAAAAGTATCAAGGTTATATAGATAAAGAATTAATAAAGCAAGAATATCCATGTAGTGCAGATGAGGCTTTTATAGCTTCTGGTAAATGCTATTTTGATACTGAAGCAATTATTAAAAGAATTGATTATTTAGAGAGTATAAAGAATAATGGTGTTTTAGATGTTGGATATTTTGATTTTGAAATAAAAATTATTAATAACAAAAAGAAAATAAAAAATATTAAATGGATAAGTGATCCAAATGGTTGCATCAAAATTTTAGAAAAGCCTAAAAAGTTCCATCCTTATGTTCTTGGTGGAGATACTGCAGGAGAAGGAAGCGATTTTTTTACTGGAACAGTTATAGATAATAGTAATAAAAAAATAGTTGCAGTATTGAAGCATGAGTATGATGAAAATTATTATACCAGGCAACTTTATTGCTTAGGTATTTTTTATAATACAGCGTTAGTTGGACCAGAAACTAATTTTAGTACTTATCCTATAAAAATGCTTTCAGAGGAGTATGAATATCCTAATTTATATGTAAGGGAAAAGGAAGATACATATACAGGTAAAATAAATAAAGCATTTGGGTTTAGAACAGATAGAGTAACAAGACCTTTAATACTTGCAGAATTGCAAAGAATTTTTAATGAAGATATTGAATATATAACTTCTTTGGATATATTAAGGGAAGCCCTTACCTTTATTAAAAATGAAAAAGGTCGCCCAGAGGCTCAGGAGGGAAGTCATGATGA
The DNA here is from genome assembly GCA_947628465.1 of uncultured Clostridia bacterium. The sequence continues at coordinate 17,623 of CANQZZ010000016.1, read as the reverse complement.
TTTAATTATGAGTATTGCTATTACTTACTATATAAGTAATCAGCAAGAAAGTAAAGTTTATAAGGATAATGATAAAAAGGAATTTAATTTAAATAGTGAAAATAGTTTTGAGAATGAGGACTATTTTGATTATGGTGAAGAAATCGAAGTTATTTAAGGAGGAAATATGAGTAATGTAATATTAGTTTTGATAGTAGGATTTTTAAATTTACTATCTTTTTATTTTGGTGCAAAACTTTCAACTAATAAAGAAAATTTTACAATTAATCCAGTAGAATTGCATAAAAAACATATTGAACATATTGAGGAGCAAGTCAAAGAAGATGAATATAAGAAGCAAGAGAATGAAATGAAAATAAATTTTGAAAATATCGATAATTATGATGGAACAGGATTAGGTCAAAAAAATTTTGATTAATAGGAGGATCAAATGGATTTAAAAGATTTAGAAACAACTAGTATATGGCAGTTATATGAAGAAGCAAAAAATTATGCTAATTTAATGGGCATATATACAGATACTGATAGGAATTTTAGAATGTATAATGGAAATCAAATGCAAGGTTTAAAAATCAAAGGAATAGAACCTGTACAATTAAATTTTATACATACAATAGTTAAATTTAAAGTAAGTTCTATTAATCAAAACTTGTGGGGTATTAATTTTTCTAGTGAAAATTTTGAAAATGCTGATTTTAGAAGAACTGCCGATAAAACTTGCCAGCTTCTTAATAAAAGAGCAAATAAGATATGGGAAAAAGATGGAATGGATTATAAATGTAGAAGGATATCCACAAATGCAGCAGTAAACTCAGAGTGTCCTATATACGTTAATTGGAATGATGATACAAAAATGCCTGAGAATGAAATTTTATCAAAAAATGATATTTATTTTGGCAATGAAAATGATAGTGATATTCAGAGTCAGCCCTATATTCTGATTAAGCAGAGAAAGAGTATTATACAAATTAAATCTATTGCTGAAAGTGAAGGTATAGATAAAAATAAAATTGAATATATTGTTGGAGATAAAGCTGTTTTTGAAGAATCTGGGGAAGATTCTAAATATGAAAAAGACGATATGTGTACTTTAATTACTAAATTATATAAGAAAAATGGCAAAGTTTATTACGCAAAGTCAACTAGATTTGTAGATTTGATGAAGGATAAAGACAGTGGTCTTACATTATATCCAGTAACGCACATGATTTGGGAAGATAAAGAAGGAAGTGCAAGAGGGGAAGGAGAAGTTAAGAATTTAATACCTAATCAATTGGAAGTGAATAAAACTTTAACAAGAAGAGCATTGGTTGCAAAGAATACAGCATATCCACAGAAAGTAGTAAATATAAGTAAAATAAGAAATCCTGAGGCAATAAATACAGTTGGTGGAACTATAAAATTAATAGATGATAAATCGGTAGAAGATGTTAGAAGTGTATTTTATAATACGACTCCTGCTCAAATGAGTTCTGATGTACAACGTCTGCAACAAGATTTAATGGAAATTTCAAGACAACTTGCTAATGCTTCTGATAGTGCAGTTGGTGATATAAATCCAGAGACTGCATCTGGTAGGGCTATAATTGCAATACAACAGGCTTCTGCTGCACCACTTACAGAACAAAGAGATGCTTTAAAGATGACTATAGAGGATTTAGCAAGAATATGGCTTGATATGATTATTGCATATAATCAAGATGGATTAAGTTTGGAAGAAGAAATAGAAGATCCAATGACAGGAGAAAAATCATATCAAGTAATAAAAATTACTGCAAGTATTTTAAATGAATTAAAAGCAAGTGTTAAAGTTGATATTACTCCTAAAAGTGCATTTGATAAATATGCACAAGAGCTAACATTAGAGAATTTATTAAAAGGTGGATGGTTTAGTCCACAAATGATTGGACAACTTGAGATATATGTTAATGCTTTGGAAGATGATTCTACAATGCCAAAGCAAAAGGTATTAGAAATAATAAGAAAAGAGAAAGAAAAACAACAAAGAATTGCTCAAATGCAAGCACAAGCGCAGATGATGATACAAAGAGCTAATAATTTCTTGAATCAAGATGTTGACTCACAAGCTGAACAGTTATCAGATGCTCAAATGTATGAAATGGTAAAAGCACAAGTAGAACAAGAAAGAGCTAATGCTACACAAGAAGTACCAGAACGATGATTTTAATTTTAGACATTAAAAGTGTCTTTTTTTATGCCCAAAACATGTGTATGGCTTAAAACTGCTATCAAGAGTAGTAGTCCACTCGGACTTTAAAAGGAGGTTTTAAAATGGAAAACGAAGAAAAATTTGTTGTTGAAGGGAATGAAGAGGTAGAACAAACTACTGAAACTGAAAATACAGATACACAAACTGCAGAAGAAAATGTGGGAGAGGAAAATACTTCTCAAGAAAATGTGGAAAAAGTTTTTACTCAAGAGGAATTAAATAGAATAGTTTCTCGAAGAGTATCTAGAGCAGAAGATAGAGTCAAAAGAGAATATCAAGAAAAATATTCTAAATTAAATAATACTTTAAATACAGCTCTGGGAACTAATTCACCTGAAGAATCAGCCAATAGGCTAATTGAATATTACAAAGAACAAGGAATTAATATTCCAGAACAGCCTCACTATAGTGAAGATGATTTAAGGCTCTTAGCAAAAGCTGAAGCAGAATCTATTATTAATTCAGGTTATGAAGATTTAGTAGATGAAGTAGATAGACTTGCTAGTAAAGGTGTTGATAACATGACACAAAGAGAAAAATTACTCTTTAAGAATCTTGCAGAAGAAAGACAAAGACAAGAGGAAATAAAAGAGCTTGCTTCAATAGGAGTTAAAGAAGATACTTTGTCAAATAAAGAATTTAAAAACTTTGCTGATAAATTTGACAAAACAAAGATTTCTATGAAAGAAATTTATGAAATGTACGAAAAAAATATTCCTAAGAAAGAAGTTAAGCCAATTGGTAGTATGAAGTCTAATGCAAAAGAAGAGAAAGAGTTTTTCACTGATGAGGAAATAAAGAAATTGTCAATGGATGATTTAAGAAATGATAATATTTGGAACAAAGTTAGAGCATCAATGACTAGAAATAATAATTAATAAAAGGAGGATTAAATTATGGATGAAGCTATGCAAACAATATGGCATCAAGCCTATGAAAGAGCATTAGAGACAATTACAAGTTTAAGAAATCATTGTGATTTTAAATACACAAGAGATAGTAAAAACGCAAAGGAGGTTAAAATATTAAATGCAGTAAGACCTACTATAAATACTTATGTACCTGGTACTAAAATTGAAAGAGAAGATGTTTCTGCAACTGCACAAACACTAAAAATAGATCAATATAAATACTTTAACATTGCATTAGATGATGTTAAAAAAGCTCAAAGTGTACCTGGTGCAATGGAAACTATTGCAAAAGAAGGCTCTTTAGCACTTGCTGAAGAAGGTGATAAGTATGTTGCAAAATTAGTAAAACAAGCTGTAACAGATGAAAAAGTGGCTAAATTAAAGGCAGTTACTGTTACAAAAACTAATGCGATTGAAACTGTTGAAAGTGGTTTTGCAGTATTATATGGAAATAATTGTAGAGTTTCAGATACTTTCCATTTGGAAATTTGTCCAGAGTTTTTCACAAAATTCAGACAAAATTTAACTGAGCTTTACACTAACAATGTTGAAATGGCTAAAAAAGGTTATGTTGGTAAATATGGAAATGCTTTAGTTTCTATTGAAAACTTACTAGAAAAAGACGATGAAGGAAATAGATTAAATATGCTTAGAACAAATAAAGCTGTAGCTTTTGTTGAGCGAATTAATAAAGTTGAAGCTTATAGACCTCATGATGCATTTGAAGATGCATTAAAAGGATTATATGCATTTGGTGCAGAAGTAGTAAGACCTAAAGAAATAGTTGCTATTCCAACTGTTGAAGCTGCAGCATAATTTTATGTTTGCTTATTGGTAGGTCGTCTTTTTTGGCGACCTATTTAATTTATCATGTTAATAGATTTTTGTGTGGGTGCAACTCCTGCAGACATGGAAAGGAGAATATATGCAAAAGCAAGAAAAAATAGAATATTATATGGCAAAACCTAGCTTAAAACAGATATATGGTAAGAAAATAAATAAAAATACAAAATTTGATGAATGGACTGATGATAAGTCTATTCATCAAGTATTAAAGGAATTAGTTTTGACAACTTTTATAAAAAAAGAATCAGAATTTTGTGGAATAAAAAGTGTAGAAGAATCTAAGTTGGTACAAACATTGAAAGAAGGAACTATATTATTATGGAATGAACAGTTAGGATATATAATTCCACAATGTCAAGTTTGTACTCTTGATGAATTGTCAGACGAAATAAAACAATTTAAGGAAATATATAAAGGAGAGAATATTGATGACACTATTAGAAATGAAAAATAAAGTATTTAAATTAATAGAGGAATCAAGTGCAGATAAAACTAAATTAACAGACGACGAAGATTTTAATAAGAAAATTAATGATGTTATATATCAAATTATGCTAGAACTAATAAGGTATAAAAAACTTCCAGCTTATGAAACATTGCAAGTAAAAAAAGATGAGGAACTAAATTTACAGGAAGATTTAGATGATTTTTTACAATTAAATAAAATAATGGGAGTAAAGTTTGACATTGAAGATATTTTTGTGACATTTAAGGAAGATGGAGAAGCGAAAATATATTATTATAAGTTACCTAAAAAAATAAAAGAAGATACGGAAGATGAAGATTATAAATTTGAATTAACAGAGGATTTATTATCAATTATGCCTTATGGAGTTGCAGCAGATATATTAAAAAGTGATGTTTCAAATGAATATGGCTCAATATATGCAAATAGATATAGAGAGTTATTGCAAGGATTAGATCCTAGATATAGTAATGTTTCTATTGAAATAGTAGATGGAGTAGATTTTTAGGAGGATATAATGTCGATTAGTGGTAATTTAATTACTAGAGATTATACTAATTTTAGAGGTGTGGATTTTAGTAATAAAGATGTGGCCTTATATAGAAGTCCAGATTCTTTAAATATGTGGAAAAATTATAAAAGTAGCATAGGAAAATGCATCGAAACTAGACCAGATATAGAATTGTTTAAAAGTTTTAATAATACTATATTTGGTTTGTTTTTTTTCACTATAAATAAAGTTGATCATATGATAATTCATTGTGGTGTTTCATTATATGATTATGATATGAATACAAATGAAGAAAAAATAATAAAAGAAAGTGGAATGAATCCAAGAAAAAGTATGAGTTTTATATATAACAATATTTTATATATAAAGGATGGAATAAATTATTTAGAGTATGATGGTGAAACTTGCAAGGAAGTTGAAGGATATATTCCAACTACAACAATAAGTAAAGCACCTACAGGAGAAGGTAGTACTTACGAAGATGTAAATATGCTAACAGCAAAAAGGAAAAATTCTTTTTGTGCAGATGGTGAAAGTACACAATTTGTATTAGATGCAAAAGAATTAGATTCAGATGATATAACAGTATGGATAAATGATGTAGAACAAACTCAAGATAAATTTACAGTTGATAGAATTAATGGAACAGTAACTTTTACAGAAGCACCACCAGAGCCAGATACAGTAGGAAAAGATAATGTAATTATAGAGTTTAGTAAAACAATACCTGAATATAGAGAAAGAATTAATAAATGTACTTTACTTGAAGTTTTTGATAATAGGGTGTTTTTTAGTGGAAATCAGGATTATCCAAATACTGTATTTCATAGTAGTTTAGGAAATCCTAGATATGTAAGTGATTTGGATTATTATAATGAAGGTCTAGATATGAGTGCAGTAAAAACTATGGTTGCAGGTAATAATGCTCTTTGGGTTTTTAAAGAGCCATCACAAGCAAATACGACAATTTTTTATCATAACCCTGCTATTGATAGTGAAGCTGGAAAGGTATATCCGTCATCTCATTCAAATATTTCGACAGGTTGTATAGGAACAGGAATTAATTTTAATGATGATATAGTATTTTTCTCAGATAGAGGAATGGAAGCTATAAATGGTGATATAACTACAGAACAAGTAGTTGCACATAGAAGTTCTTTAGTAGATAATAAGTTGATTAATGAAGAAAACTATAAAAATATGATATTACAAGAGTATGAAGGTTATTTATTAGTTATTATTGATAATAAAATATATCTTGCAGATAGTAGAGGAAAATTTACTAATGTAGATCATATAGAATATGAGTGGTTTTATTGGGAGTTATCTAAAGATATAACTTATGCAGTAGTAAAAGATGAAATTTTATATTTGTGTAGTTATGACGGTATTTATACATTAACAAAGATTCCAGAGAAAATTGGGTCTTATTGGACAACACCAGAGGATGAATTTAAATATCCTCAAATGCAAAAAATAACAAATAAAAGAGGTTGCGTAGCTGATATACAAGGAGAAGAAATAACTATCTCTGCAAAAACAGATAATAATGGATTTGAAGAAATAAATAAATATACAAATATAAAAGGATATGTAGTACCAAGAATAAAGAAGAAAAAGTGGAAGTCAATACAAATTAAATTTAGCTCAAACAAACCGTTTGGGCTTTTTGAATGTACTTTAGAGAGTTATATTGGTGCTTATGTAAAAAGATAGGAGGGAAAAATGGCAGGATATACAAAAAATTCAAATGGTACATATTCAGTAAATTACAATGATGAGCGTTTTAAAAATGTGGAAGCTGAGAAAAATCAAAAGTTACAGGAAAGTACTAATATGTATGATCAGATGATTCAAAGCAGTGATAAGTTTTATGAAGATCAAATTAATGCTTCAAAGGAATGGGCTGACAAACAAAGTGAAATACAACAGAAAAAGACTGATTTTTTAGTAGAACAAACTGAGCAACAAAAAGAAAAAGCAGAAAGAGATTATACTAAAGAACAAAAAGGTGCTTATACTGATTATATGAAGCAATCTAATGATTATGGAGTAAAAGCAGAACAATTAGCAGCAAATGGACTTGCAAATAGTGGATATTCAGAAAGCTCAAGAGTTAGTATGTGGAATACTTATCAAAATAGATATGCAACTGCAAGAGAGGGTTTTAATCAAGCTGTTTTAAATTATAACAATTCCATTAAAGAAGCTCTACTAGCAAATGATGAAGCTCTTGCACAAATAACATACCAAGCTTTGCAACAACAATTAGAATTGTCTTTACAAGGATTCCAATATAAAAACACATTACTACAAACAAAACAACAAGAATTAAATCAAATTAATGAAAATTATTATAATAGATATCAAAATGTGTTAGCTCAAATAAATCAAGAAATACAATATCAAATGGAAACAGATAAATTTATAGAACAGCATAACCAATGGATGAAAGAATTTAAAGCAGAATCGGAACAACGAGAAAGAGAATGGGCACAAAAACAGAAAGAATGGGCATTGCAAGAAAAACAATTAAATGCTGAATTAGCTAATACTCTTGCTGAAGGAAGATTACTTGAAGCCCAATATAATGCAACTAAGAAATCTTATAGTAGTGGAGGAAGTTCAGTCTCGTATTCAGTAAATAGTGGAAATGTTAGTACAAATAGTGGTAATACAAGCAAAAAAAATTCTACTCCAACTTTAAGTGAAGCGGCACGTAAAATTTATGAATCTGCAAGCGGACCTTTTGGAATTTTGCAACGACCTTTCTTGAAAAAGAATATAGAAGATATGTATAAAGATGGCAAAATTAGTGATTATGATGCTGAATGGTTATTTAATCAACTTGGATTATAGTTATTATAAAGGAGGATTAATATGTCTTCTTGGGAAGAATATAAGAAAAAACATAAAATAACTCAAAATAAGATACAATTAGATAATTCATCTTACAATAATGAATATTCTCCTTCAAATAGTGTTTCTCAAAGTAGCACATCTTCGTGGCAAAAATATAAAAAAGAGATGGAAGAAAAGGAAAAAAGAAGGGCAGAAAAAAAGGCTGAAAGAGAAAAGCAAGAGGCATTACAAAAAGCAGAGAAAGAACAGAGGAAAAAAACAGAGCAAAATATGGCAAAAGAGATAAGTAACAATATAACTAATGGTCCTTCTATAGCTAACTTAAAAACAACAGGTGTACAAAGTTATGAAGAAAGAAAAAATAATGCTAAAACTGATAATAATGCTCTTGTAAAAAAATTAAAGGATATAAGTAATAAATCAGAAAAGAATAATGATCCTATTTCTTCTACTGAAACATTAAAAAAACAGTCTACAGATGAAAAATTACATAATATTAATCAAATTGATTCTAATAGAGTTATAAAAAGTAGTGAAGCATTTGATGATGGATATCAATTTGGAGATGTAACTAAAACAATTCTGGGAACAGCAGGAGATATTGGAACTAATTTATTACAAGGGATGCATAATTTAGGAAGTGGCATTGCAAAAGGAATAGCTGGAGGAGTATCACAGGTTGCAGACTGGGCTGGAAATGACGAATGGGCTAATAGAATTAGAAAAAATATTACTGAGGAGGATCCTATAACTAAATCATTGAAAAAGACAGATGAAAATGTTAGCTCAAATTCTGTCCTTGGCAAGAAGTCAGATAATATTGTACAAGGTGTTGGAAATGTGACAGGAATGCTAGCATTACAAAGTATAGGTGTTCCTTGGCAAGTAACTTCTGGCTTTTCTTCTGTTGGTTCTGGTTTGTCAGAAGCATATTCTGAAGGTGCATCTAATGCAGAAGCATGGTTATCTGCAGGTATTAGTGCAGGAGCTGAAATAGGTTCAGAATATCTATTTGGTGGAATAAAATTACCTGGTACAGGCAAGACAACTGAAAAATTAATAGATGGCTTAACTGATAAAATAAAAAATAAAGCTTTGAAACAATTAACTAAATTTGGTATAGATGCTGTAGGCGAAGGTGCAGAAGAAGTAATTTCAGGTTTGGGAAATGCTTTAGGTAAAAAATTAACTTATATGAATGATAAACAATTAAATGAAATATATTCTTCTGAAAACGCATTAGAAGATTTTGTCAATGGAACAATAACAAGTGCAATTGCAGGTGGAAGCCAAAGACTAATTCAAAACAGTCTTTCAAAATCAAATATAAACAATAATAATATTGATAGACAACAAACTACATTAAATCAAGCAAAAGTAGCTCAAAATCAAAATATGAGCCAAATACAAGAAAACAACATAAATTTACCTGTTAGAGAGCTTAGTTATGTCGAATCTGCAAAAAAATATAATATAGATACTAATAATGAGACTGTTCAAAGTATAGCAAGAGTAACTAACGAAAGAAATTTGAAGGCTAGTTATAATTCTGATATGTTTACTAACAATAATCAAAATGCTATATGGAGGATTAGCACAGATGAAAATGGTAATACAAAAAGAGAAGTTATATTAAATCCAAATGCAGATACAAATAAAACATTACAAAATGTTATTGTTCATGAATTAACTCATGATATGGAAGGTACAAAACAATATAATGAGCTAAAAGATATAATCTTAAACTATGATAAAACTAAAATAGGATATGAAGATGCAAGAAAAAATTTAGAGAATATATATTCTAAAGTTTATGATGTAAATAGTAATGAGTTTAAAACATTAGTAGATAATGAGGCTGTTGCTGATATTTTAGGAAATAAATTAGGTGACCAAGATTTTATTAATAATTTAACAAAAGAAAATCGAACAGTAGGACAAAAAATCTATGATTGGGTTGTAGATAAACTAAATAAATTAAATGAAAAGGTTGGTTATAAGAGTGAAAAATTATACTGGGCAGATGTAAAAAATAAATTTGAAAATGCATTTAAGCAGGATTATAGTAATACTAATACTAATCAAGTTAAATTTAGCATACAGCAAGATGAAAAAGGAAATAAATATGTAAAAGTAGATACTGACCAGGATATTTTTGATGGTATAGATAAGAAAGATTATAATAAAATTGCAAAAATGTATATTCAAGATTATTTATTAGGAGAGACTACATTAGCTGATAATGATACAGCAGTAATAGATAAGAAAAGTAATAATAAATATACAAATCCAAAACAAAAAGGGAACTATTTATCTGAAAAAATGCAATTAACAACAGAACTAAAAAATGTTTTGAAGATAGCAACAAAAGTGAGTGAATCTTTACCAACTAAGGAAAATAGCAAATATAGAAGTTGGGAATATTATAAAATAAATTTTGAAATAGGTGGAAAAAATTTTGAAGGTTTAGTTAATATAGGTATTGATAAAAATGGTAATAAACATTTTTATGAAATAAATAAAATTCATACTACGTCAAATTCGTCTGTTTCAACGAATACATTTAGTAGTATGAATTCTATTAATAATAGTATAGCACCTACAAATAAAGATGTCAATACTAATAATAAATATTCTATGCAAAAACATGAAAATAATTCATGGAATAAATATTTAGAAACAAATTATAAAAATACTGGAAAAGGTAAAACGATAAAACAAGTAAAACTACCACCAGTTAAAGAAGTAGAAAATAAATCTAATTCGTTAAAAATTACTCCACTTATTGAGAATAAAAAGCAATCTAATTTAGATTTATATAATAAATATAAGAAAAATATTATAAAAGATAAAGAAACAGCTATAAATACATTAATACAATATAAAAATGACACTACAATTAATTTAGACAAAGTAATTGCAGAAAAGCAGGCTTTATTAAATAGTAAAGCGAATAAAGATACTAAAACTGTGTCTGTTTTAAAGTCTCAAATTGAAAATCTAAAATCAAGAAAAACAGAAATAGAAAACTTATATAATGAAAAAATTGATAAATTTAATTCAAAAATTAGTAAGGAAAAAATCGAATTAGAGACAAGAAATGCAATGAAAAAAATTGCAAGAGATAATTTGAGTGCAGAGATTTCACCACTTGTAGAAGATTTGACTAAATATAAAGATAAAAGGGCTGGGATTTTATTTAATAGGGAAACTGCTCAAAGAAACATAGATGATATTGTAAAAGATAAGGATTTAGCAAAATCTATAAAAGAAGCAGTATTTGATCCTGTACAAGTACACCAAGCAGAAAAGACAAGAGAAATTAATTCTATATATGAAAAAATAAATTCATTAGATTTAGATAAAACAAAGAAATATAACTATATTCCAGATAAAGAAATTGTAGGTATAAAGATAGATGAAGCAACACTGGCACAATTAATAATAGAGAAGAAAATTAATGATACTGATTTAAGAAATTATGGATTAAATGATAAAGGTATTAAGAAAATTCATGATGTAGCTAATACTTTTTCAGAAATATTAGATGATTTATATAATAGAATGAATGAAGAACAAATAAAATATGGATATTCACCAATAGGTAAAATAAAAAATTATTTCCCACATTTTATAGAGAATAAGGCAGATAGTATGCTTGGAAAACTAGCAAGTCGATTTGGAATAGATTTGTCTAATCAAAATTTACCAACAGAAATAGCAGGTAAAACTGATACTTTTAGACCAGGAAAAACATGGAATAGCAATACTCAAAAAAGAAGAACTAATAAAACTGATTATGATGCATTAGTTGCTATGGAAAAATATATACAGGGTGCAACTGATATTATTTATACAACAGAGGATATTCAGAGAATTAGAGAATATAGTAGACAAATAAGATATAAATTTTCTGACAAAGGTATACAAGATGAAATTGATAAAATTACAAATAATATTGAAATAACTCAAGAGGCAAAGGATTTAGCATTAGAAGGAATATTTAAAAATACAGAAAATGAATTGTCGAATTTTGTAACATGGCTTGATGATTATGCAAATACATTGGCAAACAAAAAATCTTTTGCAGATAGAAATATGGAAAGAAATATTGGAAGAAATATGTATAATAGCATGTCTGGTATCGAGAGTAGAATTGCTGCTAATACAATTGGTGGTAATTTAAGTGTGTCTTTTACAAATTTTGCTCCTATTTTTCAGGCAGCCGGTACTACAAAATGGAATTATTTAGTTACTGGTATGCTTCAAACAACGTCTAATGATATAAAAGCCATGGTAGGAAATAAAGATGTTAGTTTTATAGATAATTCTAATTTTTTGACTAATAGATTTGGAACAGATTCTATTTCACAAAAAAAGACTTCTCAGAAAATTTCTAATTTTTTATCTATGCCAATGGAATCAATTGATAGATTCGCATCAGAAAGTATTGTTAGAGCAAAATATTTGGAGAATATAGATAAAGGTATGGCTGAAGATGTTGCCTTAGATAATGCTGATAAATATGCAGCTAAAATTATGGCTGATAGAAGCAAAGGTGCATTACCAATAGTATTTAACACAAAAAATCCTATTTCGAAACTACTTACAATGTTTCAAGTAGAGCCTAATAATATAGTAAGTAATTATTTAAAAGATATGCCAAGAGATGCAGGTACTAAAACCGAACTTACAAAACAAGCAACTAAATTAATGGTTGCTTCTTATGCTTTTAATAGTTTAATAATGGCAGTAAGGGGAGGAAATGAAGTATTACCTGATCCAATAAGATGGGTTTCATATTTAATAAAAGCAATTACTGGTGATGATGAAGAAAAAGAGAAAGCCAAAACAGATTTGTCTGAATCTGTTTTAGGAAGTATGCCTTTTATAAGTAATTTAGCAGGATTTATTGGGCTAGAAGATATAGGAAGAGTTCCTATTTCTAATGCTATGCCTGATTTAAGTGTTATTGGTAAATTAGTAGATACTGATGCAAATGGTAAATATAAATCAGAAGCTTTTTGGAAAGAAGTTTCTAAGCCATTGCTTTATCTTGGACTTCCTGTTGGTGGTGCACAACTTAAGAAAACTATAGAGGGTATTTCAACTGTGGCTAATGGCGGAAGTTATAAAACTAACAAAGAGGGAGAAAAAGAGTTACAATTTGCAGTAGAAAATCCTAATGTAGGAGATTATATAAAAGCAGGTATTTTTGGTAAATATTCTCTTGCTGAATCTAAACTTTATGCGGATAGAGGTTATAAGTCTTTATCTTCTAAGCAGACAAAAATATATGAAGAAAGTGGACTTCCATATAAGGAATATTTGGAATATTTAGACCAGAAATTAACTAAAAAGGAAGATAAGTTAAAATATTTAAATTCTAAAAATTGGACTACTGAACAAAAATGGGGTATTTATAAAAATGATATACTTAGCAATACAATAAGAAAAGAAGATGGTGGTTCGCAGCGCACGGATGCAGAATATATGATTAAAAATGGTGTAAGTAAATCTGAATTTATAAAATTATACAATGATGCTCAGCAAAATGATATTGAAATTCCAACAAAAGATGAGTATAAAAAAATGAAGGATAGCGGACTTGGTTTAAAGGAATATGTTGATTATTCATTAAAAATAAAAGAAGAAACAAGATTAAAAAGACAGGAAGGCGAACTTGCTGAAACTCAAAGCTTAAAAGATAAAGATAAGATACAAATATTATTGGATTCAGATTATTCAGATGAACAAAAAACTGCAATATATGAAAATTATATTTTAAGTAAAACTAATACTACATATTCTCTTTTAAAACAAACTGGAATTGATATAAATGAATATATGAAGTATACACAACAAGAGTTTGAATCAGAAAAAATTGATGATGGTACTACTACTGGAAAGACCATAAGTGGAAGTTCTAAGAGAAAAGTTTATGATTATGTAAATAGTATGAATATATCTTATGAACAAAGACTTATGTTGTTAGGATTAAGATATACTCTTGCTGATAATGAGCAGACTAATTTATATAATTATGTGCGTAGTTTAAATTATACTGAAGATGAAATGAAAGGTTTATTTGATAAATTAAAAGGATTTACAGTTTATAAAGATGGAAGGGTTACTTGGTAATCCTTCTTTTAAGTATTGTGGAGGTGATGTATATAAATAAACAAGATTTAAATGGAGTAAGAACTGCTCAAGATATAGAAAGAAAATATGATTTAAAAGCTATTGCTGGATTAAAGAAGAATACAGAAATACAACTGCAGGGTTTGACTAAAGTTGAAAATGAATTATATTCTTTTATTTTTGAAACAATAAGTAATTTATCTAATCTTCAAGATGAAATAGATGGAAAAGTTATTACTTGGTATTTTTATGGTATTCCGACATTGCTTAATTATCCTGCAAGTGATTGGAACACAGATAAATTAAAAGAGCAACATTTAAATGATTTATATTATGATAGAGAAACTGGATATTGCTATATATTTAATAAAGATGTTGAAGAATATAAATGGAGTGAAATAACAAATAAAGATACAATAGAGGCTTTAGCTTTAGCAAATGCAGCTCAAGATACTGCAGATAGTAAAAGAAGAATTTTTATACAGCAACCTATTCCACCTTATGATAATGGCGATTTATGGATAAATGATAATGAAATATATATTTGTCAAATAAGTAAAAAAGAAGGCCAAGAATATCAAGAACAAGATTTTATTAATAATTTAAAATATACTGATGATACATTAGCTGAAGCTGTTGTTGATGAATTAGGTGGTACTAAAACTACTGTTCTGAATGGGCAAGTAGTAATAATAACTGAATCATTTGCAAAATTTACAGATTTAGCTGATCCTGATAGTTCTACTGAAATTGCCGGTGAAAATATTACAACCGGAAATATTAAATCTAAAAATTATGTAGAAAATACAAGTGGAACAAAAATCAATTTAGAAAATGGAACAATCGACACTAAAAACTTTAAAGTTGATGAAGAAGGAAATATAAATCTTTATAATGGAGCAAGAATAATTGGCGAAAATGGTCTTATGACTACATATATTCAAGAAGCAAAGCCCAGAGAAGTTGGTAATACTGTAAATATTATAGGATATTATAGTGACTATAGTTCTTATTCTGATATGAAACAGAAATTATATATAAATATTTTAATTCCAGATGGATTTGAAATAGTAAGAGCTAGAATAGTTGGCTATCATACACCGGTTCGATGGACAGGAGGAGATATTAGTACTACTTGGGGATATGTAAGAAATTTAAAGATATATAATGCAACCAATATAAATAATGCATTGTTATCACAAAATATTGATAGCGCATTTTTATTTTCTGACAGTTTTTCTTATAAAGAGGTTACTGAAGGTTTTGGCTCTAGTGGATGGACTGCAAAAAAACCGAGTGATTCATCTCACACAACCGAAAAATTTGAAAGTGGAGATATAAAGAATATATTTAGAAGTAATGAAAGAACTGTGGCTGGTTTGTATCAAATTATGATAGAATCATCAGACACTTTTAATAAATCATGGACTAAAGCACAAAAAGCGGAGAGAACAGCGTATTGTCCTTCTGTTATGCTAATAATCGAAGGATATATGACATATAAATAATAAATCAATGAAAAGAAAGGAGTAAAAAATGTTTAAAATTATTGGTAGTACAATTCATTGTTCTAGAGGTGATAAAGGAATTATTTCTTTAAAGATGCCTATTATTGATAAAAATAATTATATTAGGTATAAAGATGGAGGTAACACATATTACTGGTATGATGAAAAGAATAAAATTTTATATGATGAAGATTATAAAGAAAATACAGAAATTTCTATTGATACATTAAGCATAGTATATTATGAGTTTGAGGAAAATGATAGAATAAAAATTAATGTTTATAACAAGAAAGGGTATAGTGAAAATCCATTAATGTCGAAGGAAACTGTTGTAGAAAATAAATCTAAAAGCGTAGATATTATTTTAACGGAAGAAGATACAACGTTTGGAGATGTTTCAAATAAAGCAATAGTATATTGGTATGACATCACATTAAATAATGACCAAACAATAGTATGTTTTGATGAAGATGGTGCAAAAGAGTTTATTCAGTATCCAGCGAAGGGAGCTGATGAATAAAATGACTGAAATAGATGAAAAACAAGAATTAAGAGGAAACATTTCGATAAAGGGTACTATTGTGGCAAGTTCTATGACAGAAAAAGGAGATGTAGGTCCACAAGGAAAGGAAGGAAAACAAGGAAAGCAAGGAGAACCTGGGCAACCTAATATTTTAAAAATTGGTACAGTTGAAAAAGGCGATGAGGCAAAAGCAGAAATTGTAGGAGACAGTCCGAATCAAATATTAAATTTAATATTGCCAAAGGGTGATAAGGGCAATGCATTTACTTATGATGATTTTACAGAAGAACAACTATTAGCATTAACAGGTCCAGAAGGAAAAGAAGGAAAGGAAGGAAAACAAGGAAAACAGGGAGAACCTGGACAACAAGGTGAGCCTGGTCCTGCGAATGTATTAACAATAGGAACAGTGGAGAATGGAGAAAAAGCAAATGCTACAATTACAGGAACATCACCAAGTCAAAAATTAAATTTAACTCTTCCAAAAGGTACTGATGGAATTAGCATTACTAAAGTAGAACAAACACAAATAAGTGATGAAGATAGTGGGATAAATACTATAGAAATATCATTATCCAATGGAACGTCTTCTACATTTGAAATAAAAAACGGTAGTAAGGGTTCTACTGGAAGTAATGGAGCAACTTTTACACCAAATATTGACGATGAAGGTAATTTAAGTTGGAGTAATGATAAAAATCTGCCAAATCCAGACACAAAAAATATAAAAGGTGAAAAAGGTGATACTTTAGTAGAAAAACACTACAACACAACTCTAACAGAAAATCTAACAACAACAGAACTAGAGATACCAGCATCATATAAAGTAGGAACAAATTGCTTACAAGTCTATTTTGAAGGAGACTTATTAGAAAAGGACATACATTATGAAGAAATAGGAGAGCCAAATTCTATAAGTAATAAAATAAAGATAGATTGGCTAACAAATTGGAAAGAAGAAACAGGAGAAGAAGAATTAATCTTCTCTTTTATTGTGCAAGGAACTGAGGAGGAGAGTGTATGAAAAGACCTAAGAAATATGATTTATTAACATTACTTAATTTATTTTATCCAGTAGGTAGAGGATTTCTAGATTTTACTAATACAGATTATTCAAATTATCTTGGATTTAAATGGGAAAGAGAATTAGTAAATTTAACACCAATTGGTTGTGATGAAACAGGCAGTAATATAGGAGAAACAAAAGGAAGTGAAACACATATTCATTATACTGTTTTTGGAGCAAATCCAAATAATTTATGGGGAATCAGTAATCACGATGAAAACTTTCCAGTTAAATTACGAGCAACAAGTGGATATGATTTAGTATTAGCAACAGGAACCGTTCGTGAAAAACATCCAGCTATTTCCGAGTTTGCAACATACGAAGAAAGTTCATATCAACCAAGTAAAGTAGTAGCATACTGGAAAAGAGTAGCTTAAAATAAATGAAAAGGAGAGATTAGTATGAATAAAACATGTGAAACCGTTGTGGCTGTACA
The DNA here is from genome assembly GCA_947628465.1 of uncultured Clostridia bacterium. Next base: position 123 of record CANQZZ010000016.1, on the reverse strand, counting down.
CACACACACACACACACACGGATAATCTATTAATGAAAAGAGGTGGCTTAAAATGAAAGCACCTCAAAAATATGAAGAAATGAAACTAAAAAAAGTAATAGAAAATGAATTGTATTATAAGTC
>CANQZZ010000015.1 GCA_947628465.1 uncultured Clostridia bacterium | reverse complement strand
TATAAAGCAAATAGATATGATATAAAAGGAAAAGAATTTTTAAAGACACAAGAGAAATATTATGCAGTAGATATAGGACTTAGATATTACATGCTTGGTCAAGGCTCTGGTAAAGATATGGGACATATATTAGAAAATATAGTCTATCTTGAATTATTAAGACGAGGATATGAAGTTTATATTGGAAAATACGATGACTTAGAAGTAGATTTTGTAGTCAAAAACTCAGAAAATACAATTTATTATCAAGTAGCATTAACAACAAGAGAATTAAATGATGACAATAACAGTGTATTAGAAAGAGAATTAGCACCATTGAAAAAGATAAACGATAATTATCCTAAATATATATTAACATTAGATGATGACTTAGATGCTGATTTTGATGGAATAAAGAAGATAAATGTATTAGATTGGTTACTTGAAAAAAAAGACTAAATTTAAAAGCAGAATAATAATGTAATTGTTTTACAGAATTATTTTGTTTTTTTATATTAACGGACAAGCTTCGACAAAAAATGCAAATAGAATGTGTTATTGTTATATATAAATAATTAGAGGAATTAAATTATGGATTATATAATAATAGAAAAATTGAAAGAATTAAGAAAAAGTAAAAAAATTACACAAGAACAGTTAGCTGAAAAATTAGATATAAGTCGTTCAAAAGTTTCAAGTTGGGAAACAAATAGAAGAGATATGAGCATAACAGAGGCAATAAAATTAGCTGACATATATGAAGTTAGCTTAGATAATTTATTTGAAATAAACAAAATAACAGAAGGAGAATATGTAAAAATATCTAATAAATTTATAAAATGTAAAAATGTTTCTCTTGAAGAAAAAGTTAAAATTATAGAATTAATTCAAGATAGTTTAAAGAAAAATAATATTGATGAATTTTATGAAAACTACAAATTGACACAAAATGCGACAAAATAGGTTAGAAAAATCTGTTTTGTCGCATTTTAAGTATGTAAATTTAAAAAATAAATTGATATAATAAACGAAGTAGTTATATATGGAATAGTTTGGAGGTGAAAATATGGTTCTAACTAAAGATTTTTTACAAAAAGAAGTAAATAAATATGGTAGTTTAAATAAGTTTTCTCTATTGCTAGAAAATAGAAAATTTGATAATAACAAAAGCTATGATTTATTTATATCGCACAGTTTTATGGATAAACAATTGGTAGAAGTATTATATAAGAAATTCGAAGAAGCTGGATATAAAGTTTATATAGATTGGAAAGAAAAAGGATTACAAGATAGAGAAAATGTATCAGCAGAGACAGCAAGAATTTTAAGAAAGCGAATAAATAATTGCTTAGGATTATCTTACATTGCTACAGGAAATATCATTAATTCAAAGTGGTGTCCTTGGGAATTAGGATATGCAGATGGAAAAAAGAATAGAGTAGCAATATTACCAATTTTAAATGATGAAAGCAATGAGTATAAGGGATTAGAATATCTTGGAATTTATCCATATATTGATTATAATACTTCTACAAACGGAAAATATGAATTTTGGGTAAATGATGCTCAGATGAATAACAGATATACATCATTAAGAAATTGGTTAGATGGTGGTGAACTAAAGAATCATTAGATAATAATATAAGGAGGAATATTAAAATGAGTAAAGCACTAATTGTAGGGATAAATAATTATCCGAACAACAAATTAAATTGTTGCATAAATGATGCAACAGCATTGGCATCTATAATAGATACTAATGGAGATGGATCTCCAAATTTTGATGTAAAAACAGTATTGGATGTCCAAAAAAAGGGAGAATTATTAGGCTTAATAAAAAAATTATTTGAAGGAACAACAGATACAGCATTATTTTATTTTTCTGGGCATGGATATATAAATGAATTAGGTGGATATATAGTTACACCAGATTTTACGGAAAATGATTGGGGAATTTCAATGGATGATATCTTAAAGATAGCTAATTCTTCAAAAATTAGAAATAAAATAATTATACTTGATTGTTGCTATTCAGGAGCAATTGGGAAACCAAATATAGAATCAGGATATGAATGCACGATATCTGAAGGAGTTTCCATATTAACATCTAGTCTTGATTCTGAAACATCAAAAGAAATAAATGGTCATGGTATATTTACAAATTTATTATTAGAAGGATTAAAAGGTGGAGCCGCAAACATTAATGGGAAAATAACGCCAAGTAGTATTTATGCTTATATTGATCAAGCATTAGGAGAATGGGAACAAAGACCAATATTTAAGACGAATGTTAAAGAATTTAATCCAATTAGAGAAATAGAACCACAAGTACCAATTGCTATTATTAGAAATCTAACAAAATATTTTAAAACACCACAAGATGAGTTTAAATTAGATCCATCATTCGAATATACTAATACCAATAATATAGAACACAAACTTATTGAACCATATGCAAATGAAAAGAATGTAACTATATTTAAAGAACTTCAGAGATTAGCTAGTGTAGGATTAGTAGTACCAGTAGATGAAGAACATATGTATTTTGCTGCTATGAATTCTAAATCATGTAAACTTACTGCTTTAGGATACCATTACTGGAGACTTGTAGATAAAAAACAAATATAGATAAGGAAGTGATATGATATGTGTAAAAAAAGAACATTTATTAGTTTTGATTATGACAATGATGCTGATTTAAAAATGTTATTAGTAGGACAAGCAAGAAATGAAGATTCTCCTTTTGAGATAACTGATATGTCAATAAAAGAAGCAATAGATAATAATTGGAAAGATAAAGCTAGAACTAGAATAAAGGGTTGTGATGTTGTAGCTGTTATATGTGGTAAATATACGGATAAGGCAACAGGAGTTTCTGCAGAAATATCAATAGCTCAAGAAGAGGGAATTCCATACTTTCTTTTAAATGGAAGAGCTAATGAAATCTGTAAAAAACCAAAAGCAGCTAAAACATCGGATAAAATATACAATTGGACATGGAATAATCTAAAAGTTTTAATTAGTGGAGGGAGATAGACTAAAGCTAATATTATAATAAAAGTGTGAAAAATGATACTTTATAAAAGTTGAATTTCACACTTTTATTATTTGTTATGAAAAGTTTCACATACTGGGAAAATGTATAATGAAATCTTATTCTTAAAAACTTCCACCAATCAACTGCACACCATCACAAAACCCATTCCTATAATACTTCTCATTCCAATAAGAAATATAATCCATAAAATTTTCATCAAGCTGTTCAAGTTGTTTCTTAACATATTTCTGATTTTGTTTAGGAACATTTTTTAAAATTTTTTTAGAAATTTCATCAAAATAAATCCAATGTTTTTTATCTTCAGCACAAGTTAAAGCACTAATTTCTTCCTCTCTAAAATTTAACCATTCTTTTAAAATATCATTATTAATTTCTCTAAAATTATCCATAATTATACCTCCATAAATTTAAAAAATAATTGGGCTCAATCTGGGCACACTCTTGACCAAAATGAACCAAAAATCACATAAATTTATAAAGTTAAAAAATTGGGCACACCAAACATACCAACAGAAACTGGTAAAAGCCTTGTAAACCAATACTTTTAAGGGCTTGCTCATAACCCGAAGGTCGATAGTTTGAGTCTATCCCCTGCAACTAAAAAAGCAGTTTTTTAAATTGCTTTTTATTTTTAACTTTAGCGTAACCCCCCCAGCTATGCTGGGGAGTCTAATGAAACTTATAGTTATAATTATGTAGAAAATCAATTAAAAGAAGACATGATGTCAGACCAAGTAACAATAAAAGAATATAAAGACCCTTTTAAAGGGTAGTAAGTAATAAAACCGTAAGTGAAGGTGGCTGAAAGCTGTCAAACTGAACCACTTAAGTGGTGGCTAGTAATAGATCCTTATAGACTCATATGAAAATCCATCGGTTATACCGATGGATTTTTATTATAAAATATACTAAAGAGTCATATTATCTTATTATTTCAGATACAAGATAATACTAAGAAAATTAACTGACTTTAGTATCATCGTCGCAACAGCAAACACATTCCTATGCTGTTATATAGGTAAATATCGGAATCTGTGGATATTTACCTTGTTAATTTTCCTTTTCTTTAGACCTTTTTAAGTAACTATTCAATATTTTCCTATCTGTTACACATAAAGAATTGTAAAACTATTTGTAATATATAAAAAAATTAGATAGATTACTTATCTATAATAAATTAAAATAACATAATAAAATCAAATAAATTGAAAACTGTAAGTGTAATTATTTAATAAAATTATAGTTATCTTAAAAAGGTGTGGGCTTAAAACTTTATATTTAATTTAACTTGTAAAATAGCTTAACAAGACCCAGTAGGCTATAAGTCTATATCAAATTCAATACTATTTAGCTTAGAAATCTCAAAATCAGTGTTATGAATTTTTAAATCAAGTTGTTGAATCTGAGATTTGATTTCTTCTTGATTATAATTGATTTCTTGAATTTGAAAATAGGAGTTATTTACTTCAGTAACTCTCTGCTTTAAATTTCGATAATTTAACAAAGTTTGTAAATTATCTTTTAATTTTCTTAAGTTGCTATTTTCAACTATTGCAGATTGAATAGTTCTACCATCGCTAAGTTTGAAAGAGTTATTTTTTTCATAAAGTATGCTTTTTAATTTAGTAATTTCTTTAGATAATCTTTCAACTTCAGCTAATTCTTCTTGAAAATCCTTTTTGTTGTCCTCTACTATGTTTGTAGTACCATTCAATTCCTGAATAGAAGTATTTAGTACATGTTTCTTTAATGCGAAAAACAAAGAAGAGTATTGTTTTTCATTTTCATCAATTAAACACATTAAACTTGATAAATTTATTTTCATTTCTATCTACTCCTTAACTTTACTAAATTATAAAACGAATAGAAACAAAAAAGGTCGCATAAAAAGCGACAAAAAAATAACGCTATAGAATAGCGTTGCAGTATGTAAATAGATAATCGTTTATGATATTTAAATCATAGATGTTATTATCTAAACAGTAGTTTATAATTAGGTCAAATTTGTTTGTACTTAAAGAATAACCAGCTGAGTTTAGTAAAGTATTAAATTCAGATTTGTTTAATCTTAAAGAAAAACATAATTTGATAATTATATTCCTTCTAGGAATATAATCCTGATTACATCTAATTTTAGAAAATAACTTACGATCAATATCTACACGCTTGTAAATTTCAGAATCTTTATGACCACTCTTATCTATATAATAGAAAAGAGTTTCATTAAAACTCTTAGATTTACTACAATTTAAATATTCACAAATCTTACTATTCATAAGAACCTCCTCCTTTTTAATATTATCTACATTTGATAATTGTAATCTGAGGCTTATAGCCTAATAAAAGAGAATTTTTGTTTCTTGAATATTTAAATTGTAAAACTATTATAGCATATCTTGGATGGAAAAATCAATAATTTAAAAAAATTTTAAAGAGCATCTTGACATCGTTACGTAACGATGATAAAATAAAAATGTAAGAGGTGAGAATATGGAATACAAAGTATCAGAACTTGCAGACAAAGCAGGAGTTACAAAAAGAACAATACACTATTATATAAGCAAAGGTCTACTTTTACCACCTGAAGGTAGTGGAGTAAATAGCTTATATAATGATGAACATCTGGAAAGAATACTTCTAATAAAGAAACTACAGGCAGAATATATGCCATTAAATAAGATAAGAGAATATATTTTAGAAAATCCTACAGAAAAAGTACAAAAAAATGTTAAAGAAATAAAAACAAAGATAGCTAGAGATGAAGAACAGGAAATATACATTAGAGAAAATGTATGTGATATATTTGAAATCCATTATTCAGAAGAAAATGGTAAAAAATATAAACACATCATCGAGAATGTAAAAAAATATGTGGAAAAAATGATGGAGGATTAATATGAATGTTGTAGATTTAAGAGAGCTAGCTCTCAAAAAAGTAAAAATAACAGGTAATGTTATAGGAAAGTTTGGTTCATTTGAAATTGAACAAGTTTATAAAAATAATACAAAAGATATATTAGAAGTAGGGTATACTTTTCCAATAGTTGAAACAGCAACAGTTGTTGGATTTGAAATAAATGTTGAAGATAGAGTTTTAAAGGGAAAATGCAAAGAAAAAGGAGAAGCTAAAAAAGAGTATCAGAAAAATATTGTTAAAGGTAATAGTGCATACATGATGGAACAAAAAACAGACAATATATTTAAGATTTCTGTTGGAAAAATTGATAGAGACGAAGAGGTTACTGTAAAAATTCAATATATTGATAAATTTGAAATTATTGATAATACTATACAAATTTTAATGCCTACTTTGGTTACTCCTAGATATAAATCTAATATTACAAGTAAATTAGTTTATGGGAAGGTTGATTATACAATAGATTTTAATGTAAATATTGATAAATCATTAAATAGAAAAAGTATTAGTTGTCCAAGCCATAAAATAAACGTTATAGATGAAGATAATGTAGAAAGAGTAGAGGTATTAAACTATGATTTATCTAAAGATTTTAAATTATTAATAGAATTGAAAAATGAGCTATCATCTAACGCAATTACATCAAAGACAATAGATGAAAATGATATGATTTATTTATCATTTATGCCAGAAATATTAGATTCTTACGAGGATAGTGAAAAGGAATATTTATTCATAATAGATGTATCTGGTTCAATGATGGGTGAAAAATTAGATGAAACCAAGAGAGCAGTAATTGAATGTTTAAAGCAATTAGATGTTGGAGATAGATTTAATATAATTCCATTTGAATCAGAATTTGAAGCTATGAATAATAAATCAATTGAATACAATGAAGAGAATATGAAAAAGGCAATAAGATATATTAATAAATTAGAACCTTTAGGTGGAACAGAAATATTAGATCCTATTAAATTTGCATTATATGAGAAAAATACAGATAAAATAATATTATTGTTTACAGATGGTCAAGTTGGAAATGAAGATGAAATAATAAAATTTGTTGAAAATAATGTTAATAGAATTAGAATCTTTCCATTTGGAATAGATACAAATGTTAATTCATCATTTATAAAACAATTAGCAAAAGCAGGTAATGGTAAAGCAGAATTAATACAACCTAATGAAAAAATAGATGATAAAATAATTAGAACATTTGCAAGAATACAAACGCCATTGTTAGAAGAATTAACCATAGATTATGGTAATAATAAAATTATAGATGAAATAAGAGAAGAAGAATGCTTATTTAATTATGAGTTCTTTAATGTTTTTGCAAAAGTTGAAAAATTGCAAGATGATATACAATTAAAAGGTAAAATTCTTGATAAAGAGTATATATGGAAAATTAGTAAAGATAATATCAATAGTACAAATGTAGATTTAGAAGTATTATTTGCAAAACAAGAAATGGATAGGCTAGAGGAATATATAAGAAATACATATGATGATGAAAAAATAGGAAATTATAAAAAAATGATAATAGAGTTATCAGAGAAATACAATATTAATTCTAAATATACATCATTTATAACAGTATATGAAAGAAAAGATAAATTATTAGAAATTCCAAAATATCAAGAAACAAAATTGAGTAATAAGTTTGCTAAAGGTGCGTTTATGAATAAGGTATGGGATATGTTTGAAATGGATGAATGTGAAGAAGAGGAATGCTGTGATATGGACATACCATCATTCCTAAGATCAAGAAGTAGTTCAAATAGTTCGAATGACCTTGATATACCTTGTTTCGTAAGAAAGAAAAAGGTAGTAAATTCAGGAAGTAAACCAATAGAAGTTAAGAAAACAAATGAAAAATTATTAGAAGAGAAGATAAATGAATACTACAAAGTATTTGTTTCCCAAAATGAAAAATCAATACTAACATTTTTATTATATGCTATATACTATTTAAAAAAGAAAAAGAATAATTTCAACTACAATGATTTATTAAGATTCTTAAGGAATCATAAACAAGAATTATTAGGAAGTGAATTATATTTAAAACTTTTATGTATATGTTATAAACAATTACAAGATAACAGATTCCTTGATAAAAGGGAAACATTGGAGTTAATGGATGAAAACTTTAGAAAGATAGCAGTAACTAATTTAAAAATAAGTGTAGAATTTAAAGAGCTATCTGAAGATGAAATAAAAACAATAGTTGAAAATGACAAAGTAGTTGAGAATATTGATAAAGCGATAGAACATTTAATAACAGCAAATCATTCATGGTAAGCTGGATGAGATTAATGATTTCTATTTTAGAAAAAATAATAATATAATTAAATAAAAACTTTCTTTTTTGGAAATAATATGATATAATAGTATTATAATCTAAAAAGGAGAGTTTTTATTATGTTAGGAGATAGAATTAAGTTATATAGAGAAAATAAAAATATGACTCAAAATGACCTCGCTGATATTTTGGATGTTAGTGCTGCTACAGTTTCAAAATATGAATCAGGTAGCTTAGAGCCTAGTATTGAATCGATAAAAAGATTAGCTGAATTATTTGAAATATCAATTGATGAATTATTAAATGACAAAGAAGATAAATTTGATATTTCTAAAATAAATGTATTAGATATACTTAGAGAACAAAAAGAAATGAAATTAAAAGGAAATTTATATCATCGAACTCAAGTTTCGTTTGCATATAATACAAATCATATTGAAGGAAGTACGTTAACAGAAGAACAAACAAGATATATTTTCGAAACAAATACTATTTTATTTGAAGGTGATACGGTTGCAAAAGTAGATGATATATTAGAAACAGCTAATCACTTTAAATTAGTTGATTATATGTTAGATGTAGCAGATAAAAAATTAACTGAAAAAATTATAAAAGAATTTCATAAGATTTTGAAAGATGGTACTTCTGATAGTAGAGTAGAATGGTTCAATGTTGGAGAATATAAACAAAGAGCTAATACAATAGGAAGTGGTATTAAAACAACGTCACCAAATAATGTTGAAAAAGAAATATCAAAATTAATGGATTGGTATAATTCACTTAAACAAGTTACTATAAAAGAAATAATTGAATTTCATTACAGATTTGAGAGTATACATCCATTTCAGGATGGTAATGGTAGAATAGGAAGAATTATTATGTTTAAAGAATGTTTAAAAAACAATATTATTCCATTCATTATACAAGACGCAGATAAATTGTTTTATTATAGAGGTTTGAAAGAATACAAAAGTGAAAAAGGATATTTAAATGATACATGCTTAAATGCACAAGATCAGTATATAAAAATGATAGAGTATTATTTGAAATAAAAGGAGTATAAAATGTCAGATTTAAAACCAGCAGATATACAAGAATTGATGAGATATATAAGAAAGAAAACAAAAAATTACACAAATGTTTGCTATGTCAAAACCCCGAAGGTGTTAAAATACAAGATAAAACCTTTGATTTCACTAAAGTACAAGAAACAGGCAGGTCGCCCTCATAACCCTAATGTCGTAAGTTCGAGTCTTACCCCCGCAACCAAAAAGTTTACTAGAGTCGCAAGAGATTGTGGGCTCTTATTTTTTACAATTAGGCGAATGAGATTGTAAGAATTAAAACAAATTAATCTAGTTTTTTTGAAACGATTATATCACGAGGAATATAACCATTTTTCTGATAAAAATTCAATCCTTTTTTATTTGGACCAAATACTTCAATATTGATTCTTTTGCAGTCAATATTCTTAAAATGTTCTTCAATTTTTTCTAGTAATATTTTACCAATTCCATTTCCTCGTATATTATCTTTGACAATTAATTCAATTACAGAACCAGTTCTAGCACAGTCGTTTGTAAGCTTATCAATTTCATCTTTTTCTGAAACTATTCCCATGATTAATCCTATAACTGCATTATTATCAATTGCTATATATATTTTACCTTCTTGAGAATTAACTTTTCTCATATCCATTTGAAAGTTTCCTTCTCTGTATTCAGGATACATTACTTGTGTGTGCCAATCATCAATATCGATTAAATAATTTTGTAGTTCTACTAACAAATCTTTTATTTGTTCATCATATTTTGAATCATATTCAATTATATCCATATGCTTTCCTCCTGACTTTTGTATTATTATATCATAAAAAGGATTTTAATAGAATTAAAAGAAACTTTTTACCAAAGATGTTGGGAAATGCATTTAGATTGCAAAATGTTAGATTTTGAAAGATAATAATATACTCATGATAAAACACTTTAGAAAGAGTAACTAAATATTTATATGATAACATAGGAAATAGAACTAGCACCATTGAAAAAGATAAATGATAATTATCCAAAAATTATATTAACATTAGATGATGACTTAGATGCTGATTTTGATGGAATAAAGAAGATAAACGTATTAGATTGGTTACTTGAAAAAAAGACTAAATTAAAAAAGCAGAATAATAATGTAATTGTTTTACAGAATTATTTTGTTTTTTATATTAATGGACAAGCCTCGACAAAAAATACAAAGCAAATTTAGTCGATTTTGTTGAGAAAAATGTTGTCTTATGATATAAAATATAATAGTATTATTATAAATAAGTTAGAAAAATAAAATGACAACTTAAAATTTCACTTTGCCTGATATAGTTCAATATTTATTTAAAAATATTAAAAGGGGGAGAACCTATATGGCATCAATAATAGATAATAGAGAAAAAAAGATGATAGATTCATTAAGAAATGCATTGAATCAAGCAGAAAGTGTCGATATATTAACTGCATTTTTTTATTTTTCAGGATTTAATGCATTAGCAGATGAATTAAAAGATAAAAAAATAAGAATTTTAGTTGGCAATACGATCGATCCATTAGCAATAGAAGAATTATGCCGTGCGGTTAAAGATGACTTAGACGAATCACTAGAAACTTATGCAATTAGAGGATATGGAAAACTAAACAATTTACAAAAGAAAGAAGCATATACTAAAAGTTTTATAGACATATTCAATAAATCATCACTATCTGAACAATTCGATAGTACTGATAGCCAAAATGTATTTAAAATGTTTTTAGAAAAAATAAAAAATGGTTCATTAGAAATTCGTTTAACAGCTACTCAAAACCATGCAAAAGCTTATATCATAACAAATAAAGAAGAATATTCATGCTTTGGGGACCAAAAGGGAATTGTTTTTGCAGGATCATCAAATTTTACATTTAATGGTCTACTTGGACAAGGGGAAATGAATGAACGTTTTTCTGATAATGATAAATACGATGAATATAAATCTAAATTTGAAGATTTATGGAATGACAGTAGAAGTATTGATATATGTATAAAAGACGGAAATAAAGATTTTGAAAGAACTTTAAAAGAAAAATTATGGATTTTTGCTAAGCCAGAACCATATAAGATTTATACTAGAATATTATATGAATTATTTAATTCATCAGATAGTAATGATATTAATACACCATCAGATATTACAAATGGAAAATTTTTTAATTTAAAATACCAACTAGATGCAATAAAATTAGGAGTGGATTGCATCAATAAAAATAATGGTGTTATTATTGCTGATGTTGTTGGTTTAGGAAAATCAATAATAGCATCCGCTATTGCATATAATCTTGACATACAAAAAACAGTTATAATTGCACCACCACATTTAGTTGATCAATGGAATGATTATCAACAAGAGTTCGGATTAAGAGGAGTAAAAGTATATAGTAGTGGAAAAATAGAAGAAATATATAATAACTATTCAGACAATCCAGAACCAATATTATATATATTAGATGAAGCACATAGATATAGAAATGAGTTAAGCAATGATTATCAAATGCTTCATCAATTAACAAGATCAAATCCAGACAATAAAGTAATACTATTAACTGCAACACCATATAATAATAGACCACAAGATTTATTTGCTTTAATTAAATTGTTCCAAACTCCAAGTAGATCTACAATAAATACTGTTGATAATTTAGGAATTAAATTTCGTGAATTAATTGCAAGATATAATAGATTGGAAAAAGAGGGAAAGAAAAATTTAAGTAAATCAATCAAAAAAGAATTAAACAAATTAAGTGAAGAATTAAGAGTTATGATTGATCCAGTAATTATCAGGAGAAGTAGAATTGATTTAAAACAAATTAAAGAATATGATGAAGATTTAAAAATGCAGAAAATTGAATTCCCAGAAATAATAGGACCAAATTTAGTAGAATATGATTTAGGTGATATTAGGGATTTGTATATTAAAACTTTAGATAGATTAAGTAATCAATTTAATTGTGCAAGATATAACCCATCATATTATCTAAAGGACTTAGATGAATTTAATGAAAAATATGGTGAATTATTTGGTGAGATGAATATTCAGTTATTTCAAAGAAATTTAGCACAATTTATAAAACGATTATTAGTTACTAGATTTGAAAGTTCAAAAGCTGCGTTTAAAACAACGTTAACATCAATATTAAAGTCCTATGAAGCAATAAAAAAATGGTGGGATAAAGGATACGTCCCTATTAAGAAATCAGGATATTTACCAGATCCTAATGAAGAGGAAATCCAAACTACTTTGGATGAAATAAATAGTGAAGATGAAATATTAGATTTAGATAAAATAAAAAAGAAAGCAATTCCTTTTGAAAGAGAACTATTTAAGGAAGAATATATTGAGGCAATTGAAAAAGACATTGAGTTGTTAAAAAATATATATAATGATTGGTTTATTGGAGATGAATTAGGAGATGATCCAAAATACAACGAAGTTGCGGAAACATTAAAAAAGTTATTAAGTGAAAATCCAAAAAGAAAAATTGTTATTTTTTCTAGTTTTGCTGACACGGCAAATTATGTTTCAAAAAAATTAAGCGAAGAAGGATTTAAAGTATTCTTATACACTGGTGGATCATCAAGAAATGATAGAAATATTGTTAAACGTAATTTTGATGCATCATATAAAGAAACTGAACAACGTAACGACTATGATATAATTGTAGCAACAGATGCACTTTCTGAAGGTTTCAACTTAAATCGCGCAGGTGTTATTATAAATTATGATATACCGTATAATCCAACTAGAGTAGTACAAAGAATTGGAAGAATTAACAGAATAAATAAAAAGATATTTGATAAGATATATATTTATAATTTATTCCCAACAGATATTGGAGAAAAAAATACCTTAATTAAAGGTATATCAACATTAAAAATGTTACTTATTAATAATATAATAGGAAGTGATACAAAAACATTAACTCCCGATGAAACATTGGAAAGTTATTTTAAAAGACAATATAAAGAAGCTAGTGAAGAAGAAAATGAAATAAGTTGGGATGTTGAATATAGAAATGACTATAATTTAGTTAAACACAACAATATTTTTATTGATGAAATATTACAAATCCCAGAAAGAGCTAGAATTGTTAGAAAAAATCAAGAAGAAGAATGCGCAATTTCATTTGCAAAGCGTGGCAATAATTCATTATTTGCAATAGCAATGCCAGAAGAAGAGGCTCAAATTATGCCAGCAGAAAAAGTCTTAAAATTATTCAAAGCAGAACAAACTGAAAAAGGATTTGAAAGCGATTCTACTCTAGATGAAAAATTTGCAATATTAAGAGATGAAATAAAACAAACATATCCTAAAATAAAAATTGATAAAAGAAAAGGAATTGCACTTGAAAACATAAAGCAACTTATGGTAATATGCTCAAAAGAAAAAGACTATTTAAATGATTTATATGATGTAATACAAAACTATGATGACTTAAGTGATGGAGAATTGAAATATATTGCTAATATAAAAATTATTCCAGCAAAAGCTGATGAAATTGTTATGGGATTAAAAGAAAAATTACCTGTTCATTATATTATTCAAATAAAAACAAAGGCAGAAGCTATTGATGCGCAAACAGAAACAATTATATTTACGGAGGATTTAAGAAATGATAACGATTAAAGAAGCGGAGGAAATACTAAAAAAAGAGTATCATCAAGACAATTATAGATATTTAATTGGAGATATTTTATTAAATGACTTTACTAAAGATGAGCACAATGTAATTTTTAATAATAAATTGTTTAAAAGCGTAAAACAATTAGGATATTCTAATTCATGCCAAACAACAATTTTCGAGGTCTTTCTAAATGAAGGATGTCAAAATAGAAGAGTTATGATAACTCAAGAAATGTTTAAGATATTAAGAGGATTAAAAATTGATAATGCAATAGTTTCATTTGTTAACAACGATATGGCTAATTACAGAATTTCTCTTTTAACAAGTAAATATGAATATGATGGAGAAAAGATAATAAAGGTAATCTCAAATCCAAGACGTTTTTCATATTCATTAGGATATGGTACAAAAACAAAAACAGCATATCAATATTTAATTTCAAGAGGTAAGGTTAAAGATTTAACAGATTTAATTTCTAGATTTTCAGTTGAAGTTGTTAATAAACAATTTTATTCTGAAATTGCAGAAGCATTTACAAAATTAATTGGCGGAAAGTTTGGAAACAAAAAATATGAAAGAACTTTAATTTTTAATAAAGAAGTTAATGAAAAAAAATATTCAGAATTTGGTGTAAGGTTAATTGGTCGTCTTTTATTTTGTTGGTTTCTTAGAGAAAAGAAAAGCGATAATGGTATTGCATTAATTCCAAATAACTTTTTCGATAAAGATACAATTTTAAATTGTGAATATTATTATAATGAAATACTTGAACCATTATTCTTTGAATTATTAAACATTAAAACTAGTATAAGAAAAAGCGAATTTTCAGAAGGAGAGTTTAAATTAATACCATATTTAAATGGTGGGCTATTTAGTCCACATGCAGACGACAATTATCTTTATAATACTGATAAAAAGGTATGTGCTAAAAGAGTTAATATTCCAAATGAATGGTTTTTAGATTTATATCAAACATTATCAGAATACAATTTTACAGTTGATGAAAATACAGCTTATGATATTGAATTGTCAATTGATCCAGAGATGCTAGGTCGTATATTTGAAAATTTACTTGCAGAAATTAATCCAGAAACGGGTGAAAATGCAAAAAAGAATACAGGTAGCTTTTACACTCCAAGAGATATAGTTGATTATATGGTTGATACATCATTGTTGCAATATTTGCAAAAAGAAACGAACATTAATAAAACAGCATTAAAAGGACTAATAAGTTATTCAAAGGAAGATGATATATATACATTTAATGATACAGAAAAAAACCTAATAATTGATGCTCTATATAAAATAACCGTATATGATCCAGCTTGTGGTTCTGGTGCATTCCCAATAGGAATGTTACAAAAAATAGTATATATCTTACAAGAATTAGATCCTACAGCTAAAATGTGGCTTTATAAAAGTACAGAAAATATCAATCCAATATTAAAAAAAGAAATAGAGAATAAATTCAGTGTTGGTTCTCTAAATTATATTCGCAAAATAAGTGTAATTCAAAATTCAATATTTGGTTCTGATATTCAGCCAATTGCAGTAGAGATATCAAGATTAAGATGTTTCTTATCATTAATAATAGAAGAAAAAGTAGAAGATGATGAAGAAAATAGAGGAATAAATCCATTACCAAATCTTGACTTTAAATTTATTATAACTAATTCATTGGTAAAACTAGATGACTCTTCACAAATGAGCTTATTTGAAAATATAGATAACATTAAGGCTTTAAAAAGAGTTAGAGAAGAATATTTTACTGCAGATAGTTCTCGAAGAAATGAATTAAAACTAGAATTTACGAATATTCAACAAAATATGTTAGTTGAAAGTATTCACTTATTTGGGAAAAGACCTTCAAAAAAATATTCTCAACTTTCTGAGTGGAAGCCATTTACTAATGAACCAACAGATTGGTTTGATAAGGAGTGGATGTTTGGAATTGCTGATGGATTTGATATTGTTATTGGAAACCCTCCATATATTGGCACAGGAAGCAGAGATACTTCAGGGAGAATGACTCAAGAAGAAAAAGAATATTATAGAGATAATTATCCAAATTCAGCAGAATATAAAATTAATATGTATGCTTTATTTATGGAATTAGCAATTAATTCATGTAAAGATGGAGGAGTATCAACTTTTATAGTTCCAGATAGTTTTCTATTAGGAATGTACTTCTCTAAAATACGTTCCTATATTTTAAAAACATGTAAAGTAAAGCATATAGCAATTTTAGGCTCAGATGTTTTTAATGCATGTGTTGGCTATTCGGTAATTTATTTATTCCAAAAAAAGAAACATGATGATGATGATTTAATGAAATTTGTTGATGTTGTAAGAAAAAATGGATTTGTTGATGATTCGCATTCATTTGCTTATCCACAAAGTTATGCAAAAAAATTAGACAGAAGTAGATTTAGAATATTCTTTGATAAAACTACGAAAAATTTAATTGATAAAATAGAAAGTAATTCATGTAAACTTGGAGAAAATTATACTGGTCGTACAGGTGTAAGAGCAAAAATAGGGCAAAAAAATATTCTAGCATTATCACAAGAAAAACCAACATATAAAAAAGGTATTACATCTGGCTCACAAGTGATTGAGTATAAAGTTATATATGAAGGTGATTGGATAAATATTGATCCACCATTATTAAATGCAGGTGGATGGGATAAAGATATTATAGAGAATCCTAAACTATTTGTTAGACAAACAGCAGATACAATTATTGCTTCATATGATGAAGATGGATTATATCATTTAAACAATGTTCATTCATTTGCACCAGACAATGATGAATGGGATATAAAATACATATTAGCAATTCTCAACTCTAAAGTTATTAGATGGTATTATGAAATATTAGCGAATGAAAAAGGTAGACCTATGCCACAAACAGATATAGAGACACTAGAAGCATTGCCAATAAAATATAAAGTAGATTATGTTGATGATATAGTTAAATTGGTTGATAAAATAATTAGTGATTATGATAATAAAGAAGTTTATATTAAAGAATTAGATGAAAAAATATTTGAAATATATGAATTGGATGATAATGATAAAAACATAATAAAAAAATATTTTAGCATAAGCAATTCAGAAAGTAAAACAGAAGATATTGTTTATGAAGAAAAAGAAGAATCAAGTAAAGATTAATGATAGAAGGAGATAATTAATACATATAACAATTATTTGACAAACCTTCAAGATAGAAGATAGTATTTATATAGAGAAATTGACCAACAACATAATATGTGATATAATATTTTATGTAATTAACCAGTTTTACTGGATTTTAAGGAGTGATTATGTTGGACAACCAAAAACTTGCCAGTATGTCAAAAGAGGAATTAAAGGCATACTGCAATGAGCTCGAGAAAGAACTTTCCGAAGCTGAATGGTTTCTTCGGCAACGCATGATAAGCAATGCCAAAGAAGGAACATGCACAGAAAATCACTAAGAAAAGCCCCTACTTGTTTTAATGCAAGTAGGGATTTTTCTTGACTTTATGCGCAAAAAGTGGTAATATGTGGTAACATGAAAGGTATAATTTTATATTAAATCAAGAACAAAAGAATATATTTTTTAATGGGGGGATAAATCTATGCAAGAACTAATACATATTTTGAAACACACTATATTAGATACAATAAAGATACTCCCATTTTTATTAGTTGCCTATTTAATAATGGAATACATAGAGCATAAAACAACGAATAAAACAAAAGAAGCAATAAAAAAATCTGGAAAATTTGGACCTTTTATAGGAAGCATATTAGGTGCATTTCCACAATGTGGATTTTCGCTTGCAGCAACTAATCTTTATGCAGGAAGAGTAATAACACTTCGGAACATTATTTGCAGTATATCTATCAACATCAGATGAAATGCTTCCAATATTATTATCAGAAGGTGTAGCAGGTCCATTAATACTTAAAATATTAGCAATTAAAGTATTAATAGGAATGCTTGCAGGATTAATAATAGATTTAATATTAAATAGGTTTAATAAAACTAAAAATGAAGAAAATAAAATAGAAAGTATTTGTGAACACGATCATTGTCATTGCGAAAAAGGAATTTGGAAATCTGCAATAAAACATACAATTAATGTATTTGTATTTATTTTTATAATATCTCTGATATTAAATATTGCAATAGAATATATTGGAGAAGATAAACTAGGTATGATAGTATCAAATAAACCAGTAATAAGTGCACTAATTGCAGGACTAATTGGCTTGATACCAAACTGCGCATCATCAGTAATATTAACTGAGCTTTATCTATCAAATGTATTAAGTTTAGCAGTAATGATAGGAGGACTTTTAACAAATGCAGGAGTTGGATTAATTGCATTATTTAAAGTAAATCATAACCAAAAAGAAAATATAAAAATAGTATTAGGTTTATATTTAATAGGTGTAGTATCAGCAATAATATTACAATATATTATTTAAAATAAAGGAGTTAGTATGAAAAAAATATTATCAATAATAATCATATTTATAGCATTTCTTTTTATATATTTTTTACAATCAAACTTCTTTACATGGTTTAATATAGCAGGAATAAAGCCAAATCTTTTCATAATACTTGCATTATTTGTAGGAATATTTATAGGAAAAATATATGGTATGACTATAGGAATATTACTAGGATTATTATTAGATTTATTTATAGGAAAGGTAGTTGGAATAAACGCAATAGTATTAGGAATGTCAGGACTAATGCGGTGGTATGTTTATAAAAAACATTTCAAAAGATAGTAGAATAACAATAATGCTAATGACAGCTACTGTAACCTTTATTACAGAATTAATATCATATATATTACAAGTGATAATATTTAAAATGTCATTTGAAATAATTCCTTTTATAAGAATAATAGCAGTAGAAATATTATTTAACACAATGATAATTATAATAATATATCCAATAATTCGTAAATTAGGAACTATACTAGAAAGAGTATTTACAGAAAGTAAAATACTAACAAAATATTATTAAGGAGGAAAAAAGTATTCAAAAATGGACAAGAAAAATGTAAGATACAATATATTAACTGTAATTGTATACATCATAGGAATTATACTTTTAATACAACTTTTCAACCTTCAAATAGTCCATGGAGAAGAATACTTGCAGGAATCAAGTACAAGGCTAACAAGGGAAACTACAATTGTTGCTGCAAGAGGTGATATATTAGATAGAAATGGAAATGTACTTGCAGGAACAGTTAATCAATACAATGTAGAAATATATAAAAGTAAAATAGATACACAAACTTTAAACAATACATTATTAAATGTAGCACAAGTATTAGAATCAAATGGAGATAAATATAGAGATGATTTCCCTATAAAAGTAAACCCAATAGAATTTACAATAAGTGATGAAAAACTAAAAAATTGGTTAAACGAAAATGACTTAGAAGAAGGAATATCAGCAGAAGAAGCATTTCAAAAATATAAAGAAAAATATGAAATTAGTAATCAAAATATAGATGAAGTAAGAACAATAATAGCAATTAGATATGGAATAGAAACAGAAGGATATAGCAGTATGAGCCCATATACAATTGCAAAAAAGGTAAGCACAAAAAGTGTAGCAATAATTGAAGAACAAAGCATGAATTTTCCAGGAATATCAATATCAACATCATGCATTAGACAATACTTAAGAGGAAGTCTTGCCTCACACACAATTGGATATATAGGTGGTATAAATGAAGAAGAATTAAAAAATTCAGAGGGATATTCTATGAATGATTACATAGGAAAAGCAGGAATAGAATATGTATTTGAATCAAGTTTAAGAGGAAAAAATGGCAAAATGCAAACAGATATGTCAATAGATGGAACAACAACAGGAGAGTATATTACAGAGGAAGCAGTCCAAGGAAATGACGTAGCGTTAACAATTGATGCAAATCTTCAGTCTGCAACAGAAACTGCATTAAAGAACAATATAGAAAAAATAAATTCAGGCGGATTCTATGAAAAAAGAGATGTAAGTGCTGGTGCAGCAGTTGTATTAGATGTAAAAACAGGTGAAGTGCTTGCAATGGCAAGTTATCCAGACTTTGAACCACAATTATTTGTTAATGGAATAAGTACAGAAAAATGGAATGAATACACATCTGGAAAAGAAAGTGCATTAGTAAATAGAGTAATACAAAGTGCCTATGCTCCAGGGTCTACATTTAAAATGGTATCCGCAATAGCAGGATTAGAAACAGGAGCAATAAATGCTACAGAAACAATTTATGACACAGGAATATATCCAAAAGGATACAATCCAAGATGTTGGATATATACAAGTAGTGGAGTAGGACATGGAGCTTTAAATGTATCAGGAGCAATAAAAAATTCTTGCAACTATTTCTTCTATGAAGTTATAACTAGAATGGGAATAGACAGCTTAGAAAAATATGCAAAATACTTTGGATTAGGACAAAAAACAAATATAGAACTACCAGGAGAAGTATCAGGAACACTTGCAGGAAAAACTTTATATGACAAATTAGGACAAACATGGTACTACGGAAATTCGCTATCAGCAGTTATAGGACAAGCTGAAAACAACTTTACACCTCTACAAATGGCAAGATATATAGCAATGCTTGCAAACGGAGGAAAAGACATTAAAGTAAGTATAGTAAAAGATATAATTGACAAAGACGGTACATCATTAGGAAAAGAAGAAATAGAAAAATGTACTAATCAAAAATTAAATTTAGAAGAAGTAAATAATGAAAAATTAGATATAAAAAAAGAAAATATAGATGTAGTATTAGAAGGTATGAAATCAGTTACAACAGAAACAGGAGGAACAGCATATAGCGTATTTAAAGACTTTGATATAGAAGTAGGAGGAAAAACTGGTTCTGCAGAAGCGGGAGATAAAGTAAATGCATGGTTCGTAGGATTTGCGCCTTATGACAATCCAGAAATTGCAATAGTAGTAATGGTAGAAAACGGGTCACATGGATCTTATACAGCAGAAGTTACAAAAGAAATTATAGAGGAACACTTTAAGCTAAAAGAAGATATTAAAGAAGATGTAACAGCAAAACCATATACTGAACAACAAAATTAAAGGAGGAATA
>CANQZZ010000014.1 GCA_947628465.1 uncultured Clostridia bacterium | reverse complement strand
AAATTAGAAGATATGTATGGAGCAAGCTTTGATTGTGGTGTTGAAAAAATAGGGGATAATCATGTATTAAAATTTTATTTTGAAGCATTAAATGATAATTTTGTTCCAGAAAGCGATAAAGGAAGCATTTCAAAGGAAAGCATAGACTTAATGTTAGACATTATATTAAATCCTCTTACAGAAAACAATAAATTTAAAGATGAATATGTTGAGGCTGAGAAAAACAATATAAAAAGATTAATAGAAGCAAAAATAGACAACAAAGACCAATATGCTTTAAATAGATGCATAGAAGAAATGTATAAAAATAAGCCTTATGGTTTATATAAATATGGATATGTAGAAGATTTAGAAAAAATAAATTCAGAAAATTTGTACAATTACTATATTGAATTAATAAACACAAGCAAAATAGATATATTTGTTTCAGGCGAATTAAATACTGACGAAATAACAAAAATAGTAAAAGACAATGAAAATATAAAAAAACTAAAAGAAAGAAAGCCAAACTACATTGTAAATAACGAGCAAACAGAAAATAAGGAAGAAGTGCAGTCAAAAGAAATACAAGACAAGATGGATGTAGCACAAGGAAAATTAGTAATTGGTTTAGATGTAGAATTAAATGATCAAAATTCAAAATTCCCTGTATCATTGTATAATGTAATACTTCGGAGAAAGTGCAACATCAAAATTATTCCAAAATGTTAGAGAAAAAGCAAGCCTAGCATACACAGCGAGGTCAAATTATGTAAGACAAAAAAATAATATTTATATAAGATGTGGAATAGAAATTGAAAACTATGAAAAAGCATTAGAAATAATAAAAGAGCAATTAGACGAAATGAAAAATGGAAAGTTTACACAGGAAGATTTAGATAACGCAAAAAAATATATGATTTCAGGAATACAATCAGCACAAGATGAACAAGATTCTGAAATAACATATTATATTGGGCAAGAATTATCTGGAAAGCTTACAACATTTGAAGAATACGAACAAAAAATAAACGAAGTAAATTTAGAAGATGTTAAAAATGTTGGAAGCAATGTTAAAATCAACACAATATACTTTTTACGAAATTAAAATTCAACAAAAGGGGATAGAACCCTTTTGTTGAATTATAAAAAAGGAGAATCGAATTTTATGCAAGTCATAGAAAATTTAAGTGTTAAAGAAAAACTATATATAGAAAAATTAGAAAACGGATTAACTGTATTAATAATTCCTAAAAAGGGAATCAGAAAAAAATATGTAATGTGGGCTACACATTATGGCTCAATAGATAATAAATTCGTTGTACCAGGAGAAGAAACTGAGGTAGAAGTTCCAGATGGAGTTGCACATTTTTTGGAGCATAAAATGTTTGAGCAATCAAATGGAACAAATAGTTTAGACACATTAACAGCATTAGGAGTAAATGCAAATGCATATACAACAAACAATTATACAACATACCTTTTTGAAGCTACAGATAATTTCTATCCTGCATTAGATGAACTTATGGACTATGTACAAAATTCATATTTCACTGACGAAAATGTAGAAAAAGAAAAGGGAATAATAGCTCAAGAAATAAAAATGTATGATGACTATCCTGATTGGGTAGTATATATGAACGCAATTAAAAATATGTATAAAAATAATCCTATAAGAATAGATATAGCAGGGACTGTTGATTCAATATATAAAATAAACAAGGATGTTTTATATAAATGCTATAATACTTTCTATAATCCATCAAACATGGTTATGTGCTTTTGTGGAGATTTTGAACCTGATAAATTAATAGAAGAAGTTAAAAAAAGATTAATAGAAAAACCAAATCAAGCGGAAATAAAAAGAATTTATGAAGAAGAGCCTGAAGAAATAGTACAAAAGAAAGTAGAAGCAACTATGGAAGTAAGCATGCCTTTATTTGTAATAGGAATAAAAGATAAACTTCCAAGCAAAAATCAAGATATGATTCAAAAACATATTGCAATAGAAATATTGTTAAACATGATAATAGGTAAAAGTTCTAGATTATACAAAGAATTATATGAAAGTGAATTATTAATTTCTGAGCCTTTCTTAGAATATGAATTTACAGATAATTATGCTCATATTGCAATAACTGGAGCATCAACTAATCCGGATAAAGTCTTAGAAAAAATAGAAGAAGAAATAGAAAAACTAAAAAAAGATGGACTAAATTCAAGTGATTTTGAAAGAATCAAAAATATGCTATATGGCAATACAGTAAAAGAATTCAACAATGTATCAGACATAGCAAGAATGTTTATTACCGACTATTTTAAAGGTGTAAATAGTTTTGATTATATAGAAAACTATAAAAAAATGACTAAAGAATATGCTTATGAAATTTTAAAAGAAGTATTTTTAAAAGAAAAAACAGTATTATCAATAGTAAAAGGAAAATAAATGAATATAGTAACATTTCCAGGATTAAATTTAGAATTGCAGATATCAAGAATAGCATTATCAATAGGTAAAATAGACATCTATTGGTATGCTATTCTTATGGTATCTGCGTTTTTAATAGGATTAATAATTTGCAAGATAAAAGATGGAAACTTCGGTATTAAATTTTCTGATATATTAGATTTAAGTATATATGTTATTCCAATATCAATAATATCTGCAAGAATATATTACATATTATTTAATTTAGATTATTATATAAGCTATCCTATGCAAATGTTTAATTTAAAAGCAGGAGGACTTGCAATATATGGGGGAATAATTGGAGGAGGAATAACTTGCTATATATTTTGTAAAAAGAGAAAAATAAATGTATTAGACTTATTTGATTACATCATTCCATGCTTAGCCATTCGGACAAGCAATAGGTAGATGGGGTAATTTTATAAATCAAGAAGCTTATGGAATTAAGACTAGTCTTCCATGGAGAATGGGAATTTATGAAGCGGGACAATATATAGAGGTACATCCTACTTTTTTATATGAATCATTAGTTACATTTGCATTATTTATAATATTGACACTACTATCAAACAAAAGAAAATTTAAAGGACAAATAACACTAATATATTTAATAATATACTCATTTGCAAGATTTTTCATAGAAGCCTTAAGAACAGATAGTTTAATGATAGGAAATATAAGAATATCACAGCTAGTATCAATAATAATTTTAATAATTTCAGTATTTTTATATATAAAGAAAAGCATAAAAAATAAATTGTAAATTGCGTTTTTGTAAATTATATTTTGTCGTTTTTTATCTTTTTTTAAAAAACAAAAAAAGAAAACGAAATAAAAACAAAACCTATGGTATAAAAAACAGAAAAATGGCATACGAAAGTTGCCTTAAAAACAGCATTTATGCTGTTTTTTTATTGACCTAAATGTAAAAATATGGTATTTTATTAATATACAAAAGAAAAATGGAATGAAAAAGGAGGAAAAGTCTATGTTAGATGAAGAAATCCTAGAATTAAGACGAAAATTAAATGAAAGTATAAAAGATAAAAATAATTATGACAATATATATAAGTTAAGCATAGAATTAGACGATTTAATAACGAAATATTATAATAAAAAGTTGGCAAATGAAAAAAATGTTGACTATTTGAAAAATGTTGGAGACAATTGAAGGTGTATTTATTTACACCTTATTTTTTTACATTGACATTTGATTGCTATATTAATTTTAAACAAAGCTTTACAAAGTAATAATAAGTATGCTAAAATAAAAATAGAATCAGTAATATGTTGAAATATAGCATTTTTTATGGTATAATTTAATATATAAAGGAAAATAGGAGAGGTTATTATGAAAAAAACTAAAATTGTAATTTCAATTTTTATAATAATTTTATTAGTAGTATTGTTACCTCTTAAAATAAATGCTGATTATGAATCACAAGTTCCTACAGATAGGTACAAATCAAGTGGACCTTCTGCATCAGATGTAAAAGATATGTATCAATTTGGTGGAAGGATAGCAGGAGTTATACAAATAGTAGGAACAATTGTATCTGCAGGGGCTTTAATAATTATTGGTATAAAATATGTAATTTCAAGTGCAGATGAAAAAGCAGAATATAAAGAAAGAATGCTTCCATATTTAATAGGAGCTATATTACTATTTGGAGCATCAAATTTAGTAAATATTATATATAAAATTTTTGTATAAATGAAGAGGTGATATTAAGATGAGCAAAAGTATATCTATTAAATTTATTATATGTACTATATTAATAACAATAGTATCAGCAACATTTTGCTTACCTACATCTCATGCATTAGGAAATATTTTTTCAGATGGAAAATCTTTTCTGCAACATGGAGACGATATAAGTGAAACACTAGAAACAGGCAAATTAGAGGGAACATCAGATTATATATATAATATTTTGCTTGGAATAGGAATTATGGTTGCTGTTATAATAGGGATGATATTAGGTATTCAATTTATGGCAGCAAGTGCAGGCGAAAAGGCAAAAGTAAAAGAAGCATTAATTCCATATGTTATAGGCTGTATTGTAGTATTTGGATCTTTTACAATATGGAAAATAGTAGTTAATATAGGAAATGATGCAGAAAGTAGCATAAGTTCATCTGGAACTAGTAGTAGTCCTACTCCTGGACTTAAAGGATATAGATGCAATTATTGTGGAAAAAATATTTCTAGCATTCCTGCAGGAGTTATTACTGGAGGAAGAGATTTCAATTGTCCAAATTGCGGAAAACAAATAGTAGATGGAGGAACAATAACAGGAGCTACTGAAGTAAATTAAAATTAAAAAAGTATCATAAAAGGGGATTGTATATGAACACCAAAAAATGTATATTAATTTTTGTAATATGTTTTATATTAATATTCTTTGTACTATCAAATAATGTATTTGCTACATTAGTTGATACTTTTGAGGGTTCAATAAGTTCAAGTGGACAAGGCGCAGAGGAATTAAAAACGCAAGGTGGAAAAATAGTAGGAATAATACAAATAGTAGGAACAATAGTAGCAGTAGGTATGCTAATATTTCTTGGAATAAAATATGTTTTAGGAAGTGCAGACCAAAAAGCAGAATACAGAAAAACAATGATGCCATACTTTATAGGAGCAATATTAATATTTGGATTCTCAAACATAACACAAATAATATATGAGTGGTCAAAAAATTTATAAATAAAGAGGTGATTTTATGAAAACCAAAAAAATATTATCAGTTATATCAATATTATTAGTTGTAACTTTACTAGTATTTTCAACAATTAGTTTTGGAAAAGATTTCACACCTAAAGATTTTAAAGATGGGAAATATATTGACACAAATGGAACTGGAACAGACAATGTAAAAACAGTAGGCGGAAAAATAGTAGGAATAATACAAGTAGTAGGAACAATAGTAGCAGTAGGAATGTTAATAGTAATAGGTATTAAATACATGATGGGAAGTGCAGAAGAAAGAGCAGACTATAAAAAAACAATGTTTCCATATTTCATTGGTGCAGTATTAATATTTGCAGCATCAAATTTAACACAAATAATTTATACTTGGGCAAGTGCACTATAAAATAATTAAGTTTTTAAAGTTTTCTTGAAAGATCAAGAAATTTATTATATAATATAAATAATAAGAATAAGGAGGAAAAAACCATGAAAAAAAGTATAAAAATAGTTTCTATATTATTAATGGTCTTAGCAATTATATTAGTATCAACATCAGTATTTGCAGCATCACCATCTGAAACAGTTAACATTAACACAAGTAATACAGAAAATGTAACAAATATAGGAAATAGAATACTTGGTATAATCAGAGTAGTAGGAACAATAGTATCTGTAGGTATGTTAATAGTACTAGGTATTAAATACATGATGGGAAGTGCAGAAGAAAAAGCAGAATACAAGAAAACATTATTCCCATATTTCATTGGTGCAATATTAATATTTGCAGCAACAAACCTAGCAGATATGGTTTACAGTTGGGCTCAAGGACTTTAATATTATTAAATATTAATAAAGAAAGACGTGCAAGAGTACGTCTTTCTTTCTTTATATGACAAAAACATTACAAATATGTGAAATATATATGTTTTTTGCTAAAATATCTTCCAAAAACTACATAAATTTGGTATAATAAATATAAGGATAAGTAGGTAAATTATGCACAAATGATACTACAAAGGAGGAATGTAATGTGGCTACACATAGTATACCAAGAAATGTAAAAGGGGAACGGAAGAATTTTAGCTATATTTTCTACTAAGGCTTTAATATACACAGTAGTAGGAGGAATGCTTGGATTAATATTTTATTACATATTTTCTTTAATGAAACTAAATTATGTAGGAATAGGAATCACAATATTATTAGCATTAATAGGATTTACAATTGGAACATTTAAAGTTCCAGAAAGTAGCACTTTTGAAATTACAAAAAAAGCAAGTGGTGAAAATATAGATGAAGTAATACTAAGATATATAAAATTTAAACAAAAGAAAAATAGAATTTATTTATATACTAAGGAGGGTAAAAAATAATGGATACAATGCAAATATTAACAATAGCAGTAGTAATTTTATTCTTTGCCATATTAGCTTTAGGATTTATATATTGGCAAATGTCTGTAAAAAGTAAGAAGGACTCAAATAAAAATAGTGATAGCAAAGATGCAAAAGAAACTAAAACAAGTAGCGCAGCAAAATCATATACTAAACTTTCAGTATTTGATTTTATGGAATTTGATAAAATTGAAGATAATATGATTGTTCAAAACAATGGACAAAGATATTTAATGGGAATTGAATGTGAAGGTATAAATTATGATTTAATGTCAGAATTAGAAAAAAATGCAGTAGAGCAAGGATTTATACAATTCTTAAATACACTAAGACATCCAATACAAATCTATACCCAGACAAGAACAATAAATATTAGTTCTAGCATAGAAAACTATAATAAAAAAATGAATGCAATAAAAGAAGAATTAGAAAAAAATAAAAATAGATATAATAAAATGTTACAAGATGGTGGCTATGATTCAAGAGATTTACAAGAAGTAAAACTTGAAATAGCAAGACAACAAAATCTATATGATTATGGTACTGATGTAGTAGCAAATATAGAAAATATGAGTTTAAATAAAAATGTACTTAGAAAACATTATTACATAATAATTCCATATTATACATCAGAACTTGGAAACAACTTTTTAGATGAAGAAGAAAAAAAGAGTATGGTATTTTCTGAATTATATACAAGAGCACAATCAATAGTAAGAACATTATTTGCATGTAGCATGAAATGTAGAGTTATGGATTCAAATGATTTAGCAGAACTTTTATATGTAGCATATAACAGAGATGAATCAGAAACTTATGGAATAGATAAAGCAATTAATGCAGAATATGGTGAACTTTATTCTACAGCACCAGATGTGCTTGATAAGAAAATGGAAGCCATAAACAGACAGGTAGAAGTAAAAGCGTTAGAATTAGCAAGACAAAAAGTAAATGAAATAAAATCAGAAAAACAAAAAGCAGTTGAGAAAAAAGAGCAAAGTTTTGATGAGTTAGTAGATGAATTAGCTACATTGATAATTAAAGAAAATAAAAACTATATAGGAAAAGATGTTGCTAAAGAAGCTATAAAAAGAATAAAAGATGAAAATACAAAAGAAGAAGAGGAGGCTGATTTGAATGTCAAAAAAGAAAAAACTACAAGAACAAGAAAAAATGCTTGAGCTTATGCAAGAAAAAGAACCAGAGTTAGAAATATTAAAAAAGAAAACTATAAAAGAATTAATAGCTCCATCTGGAATTGATGCATCTAACATAGACCATTTAGAGATTATATCAGACACAACAAGATATGCAAGAAGCTTTTTTGTATCAAGTCTTCCTCGTATGTGTACATTTCCAGAATTATTTAGAGATATGTATCTGTTTGGAGATATAAATACATCAATATATATTAATCCAATACCAGAGTCAAGGTCACAAACTGAATTAAATAGAACTATTAATCAATTAGAAACAGAAAGAATTGTTGCAGCAGATAGAGGAAATATAAACAGAGAAAGTATTATTACACAAAAAAGAGTAGAAGCTGAGGAGTTAAGAGACGAAATAGCTGCAGGATTTAATAAATTATATGAAGCAACGATTGTAGCAACATTATTTGCATACAATTTGCAAACATTAGATGCATATTCAAAAATGCTTGCAACAGAAATGTCAAAGAATTTAGTAGGTATAAAATCAGCATGGGCAATTCAAGAAGAAGCATTTAAGTCAAATGTACCTTTAATGAGAAACAGCATAAATAAAAGCCATACATTTGACCGTAATTCTATGGCAACAGTATTTCCATTTACAACATCTGAAGTAGGACATTTAAGCCGGAATACCTTTAGGATTTAATAAACAAACAGGTGTACCTATCCTTTTTGATAATTTCCATCCATCACTTACAAATTATAACATGGTTATATTTGCAAAATCTGGTGCTGGAAAATCTGTTACAATGAAAACACTTATTTCAAGATCATCTGTACTTATGGGAATAGAAAGTTTGGCACTAGATGCAGAAGGTGAATATTCTGCTGTTGCAGATGCTCTTCGGAGGAATAAATGTAGTCCTTCGGACCAACATCAAAAACAATAATAAATATATTTGATATAGAACCAGAAAAAATAAAAGATGAAATAACAGGAAAAGAAAGATTAGTTTTAAATGTAGAAAACAAAGTAGAGGATGTAACTCAAGCTTTACTTACAATGGCAAGAGGTAGCACAAGAAGTCAAGAAGTAAACGAACTTACAAAGCAAATTATTGCAGAAACAGTTGCAGAAGAATATGCAAAGATAGGAATTACCAGTGACCCAAATAGTTTATACGAAGCATCTAATAGCAATTATAGAAGGGATGCTCTATATAAAGCAAAAAAAGAAATGCCTACTATAGGTTCATGGTATAAAACATTAGTAGAAAAAGCCAAAGAAAATGATGATTCTAACTATCAATTCCATTATAGTTACTTAATAAAAGTTATGAAACAATATGTAAGAGAATGTAATGGACAAATGGCATATTTTGATGGACAATCTACATTTGAATTATTAGATGGAGCACCATTTATAAACTTAGATATATCTCAATTGGAAGAAAGATTTGCAAGACCACTTGCTCAGCAAGTTCTACTTTCTTGGATTTGGGAAAAATATGTTAAGAAAAATAGTGAAGACAGAGAAAAAGCTACAAAGAAAAGGGTTTTAGTAGACGAGGCATGGATGCTTCTTCCTTACCCTGAGGCAGTAGAATTTTTAAATAAAATGGCAAGACGTGCTAGAAAAAGAAATGTATCTCTTGCAATAATTTCACAAAGATTCCAAGACTTTTATGAGAATCCAGAAGCACAAGCAGTTTTAACATCATCAGATACAAAATTATTTTTAGCACAAGATAAATCAGAAATAAATTATTTAAAAGAAGTATTTAAATTAAGCGAAGGTGAAGCAAGTTTCTTAGTAACTTGTCTAATAGGTGAAGGACTATTAAAAGTAGGATCAGATACAGCAATACTTCAAATAACACCAACGAAAAAAGAATTTGAATTTGTTGAAACAAACTTAAATAAGTTAGTTAAAAGAAACGAAGGATAGCTAAATGAAAGGAAAAGGTAAAAGATTATGGAATTTTTTACAAACAAAAGTATCACAAAAAAAGTGATAATTGCAGTATTATTGGTAATGTCATTTAACTTTATATCACCAACAATTTCTCAGGCGGATTTTGGAGGAGTATTATTTACACCAATATCTCAGCTTTTAGCGTCACTTGGTGACTTAGTAATAAGCACTTTGCAAAAATATTTTATAGGAAGTGGTGAAATACACTCATCACTCCCTGATACTGATAACAAACGGTAATGTATATAATATATTCTATTCACCAGGAGTGATATTTTCTGGCAGGGTACCTGCATTAAAGATTAATTTCATTAATGCAACTAGGACTGCAAATTTGCCAAATGACCAAAAAATTACTATGAAAGTAGCAGATGAAGGTCCAAATGGAGAATGGGAAAATGGATTTGAAGTAATAGGTGAAAATTTAACGGCTGAAGGATTTAAATCTGAAGCTGCAAAATATGGAATGAATGAGTCAAATGCTTCACAAAGTACAGTTCAAGATGTTAATGATAGATTTTTTGTTGGAATGTTCTATGTTAATGAAGATGTTAGTATGATTACTTGGACAAATCCAGATGATTATGTTACATATGTTGCAACTACTTCAAAAAAAGATCCAGGAGTATTTGACTGGATATACCGTATATTAGAAGCAGCAGGTGGAATAGCTGTTGGAGCATTGGCTGGTTTTTATACTTTTGGTGCAGGAGCCTTTGTTGGTTTTCCTATCTTTATGGATGCTTGGGATAGTTTGTTTACTAATGACTATACATATACGATATATAAAGTTCATCAAAAAACTATTACTTCAACATATGAGAGTTCTGCATATTTACTTCAAGATACAGTAGCAACATGGTATAAAGCATTAAGAGCAATATCATTAGTAGGATTATTATCAGTACTTGTATATATAGGAATAAGAATAATAATAAGTAGTACAGGACAAGAAAAAGCAAAATACAAAAAAATGATTGGAGATTGGCTTGCTGCAATATGCATATTATTTATTTTACAATATTTGATGCTATTTATGACAGAAATAACGCAAAAAATAACTGATGTATTAGGAGCAAAAGTAGTTGGATCACAGGGACAAGATGTTTTAATGAGTAGAATAAGAAACGATTTACAAGATGTTAACTCAGACGATGCTGACTTTTCTCAAATATTTGGCTCATTAATCTTATATATCGTTTTAGTAATATATACTGTTTTATTTACTATACAATATTTAAAGAGGGTAGTATATTTAGCATTCTTTACAATGATAGCACCACTTATTGCTTTAACATATCCATTGGATAAAATAAAAGATGGACAAGCGCAAGCATTTACAACGTGGTTTAGAGAATATCTATTTAATGCGTTACTTCAACCTATGCATTTACTATTATATTATATGTTTGTAAAATCAGCGTCTGAACTTGTAAATGAAAACCCGTTATATGCAATTGTAGCAATAGGATTTTTACTACCAGCAGAGAAGTTCTTTAGAAAGATGTTTGGATTTGACAAGGCATCTTCTGCAGGTCAATTTGGTGCTGCAGCTGGTGGAGCATTAATTATGAATGCTATAAATAAGATGGGTGTAAGAAGTGGAAAACGAGCAGCAGGATCAGGTGGTTCAGGAGGTTCTGGCGGATCTGGTGGTTCTGGCGGTTCTGACGGAGGAAGCGGTGGAAGCACCCCAAGATATATTGCTGGAGCAGGAGGAGCATCTGGAGCAAGAACAGGAACATCAGGAGGTAGAGCATCTGGAATATCTGGAGCAAGTGCCACTGGTAATCGAAGCAGGATAAATGGACTTAAAAATGTTGGAGGAAATATATTCAATAAAAGAAATATAAAAAATGCAGCAAAATCAGCAGGAAGATTTACAAGAAAAGGATTAATAGGAGCAGCAGGAGCAGCAGCACTTGGAACAGTAGGATTTGCAGCAGGAGTTGCAACAGGAGATTTAGGAAATGCACTTAAATATGGAGCAGCAGGAGCAGGAGCAGGATACTTAGGTGCAAATTACTTAGGAGATACAGCAACAGGTAAAGGAGCACAAGCTGGAAAATTCATAGGAAACAATTATCTAGAAGGTTCACTTGGAACAGATGAATTTAACACAAGAAATTCAATAAAAGAACTAAGAAATAATCATGATTTTAATAAAGTATGTAATCAGTTAAATATACCAAGAAATGAAAGAGATGCAATGATAAGGCATTTCCATGATAAAGGAATAACAAGTTCAGCTGATATCCAAAAAGCATTAAATGTACAATTGAAAAATCCAGGATTTAATCAAGATGAAATTATTAGGATACAACAACTACGTCAAAGAGCAGAACGTGATAAATTAAAAGAAGATGATGTAAGAAGTAGTTTAGGAAGAACTCTTGGTGGAAAAAGCATTGACAAAATAATGAGTGTATATAACCAATTTTAGAGGATAGGAATTATTATGAGTGTAATAGTAAGATGGTATAATCAAAATAGGAAAATGATTTGGATAGTTGTACTAACTTTTATAGGAGTATTTGCATTAACTCAAACATTAAATAATTATTACAAAAATAAAAAACCAGAAGATAAAATTAGTAGTAATAGTGGAAGCACTATTACTACTAATTATAATAAAGATAATTATTCTGTTGTAACTGGAGAAAATATAAATCAAAATGTAGCAAAAAAATCAACAGATGTAATAAATAAATTCTTTGAGTATTGTAATTCTAAAGATTTAGAAAATGCATATAACCTACTTTCATTAGATTGTAAACAAGATATATATCCAACATTAAATGATTTTGTAACAAATTATTATAATAGAATTTTTACAGAAAAAAGAAGTTATAATAGCACATTATGGACAACTAATTCAAATGTAAATACATATAGAATACAAATAATGGCAGATTTGTTAAGTACAGGGAAAAAAGAATATATGCCAATTGAAGACTATTATACAATCACAGATGAAGATGGAGAGTATAAATTAAATATAAGTAATTATGTTGGAAAAGAAAATATCAATGCTTCTAAAACTCAAGATAATATAGTAGTAACAATTGTTTCTAAAAAAATATATATGGATTATGAAATATATGAAATTAAAGTTGAAAATAACACCGGAACAAAAATGATATTTAATACAAAAGAAAAAACAAATTCAATGTATTTAGAAGATAATAAAGAAGTAAAACATATAGCATTTTTAAATGAAATACCTGATAATCAATTAGAAATAGGTAATGGCGTAACAAGAACCTTAGAAATAAAATTTAATAAAGAGTATAATCCAGGTATAAAAGTAAAAAAGATTATATTTAATGATATAAAAATAGGAAATAATGAGAAGAAAATAAGTATAGAAATAGAAGTTTAATATACGATTTAAAATAGTAGTTTATGTGGTAGGATTAGAGGTGAGATAAGTATGGATGATCAAGAGCAAAAAAATAAAAATGATAGCTTTTTGAAAAAAACAAGTGCGCAAGCTAAAGATAAACTAAAAGATGAAACAAAAAAACAAGTAAAGAAAAAAGTAATCAGTATAATTATAGCTCATCTTTTACCTATTTTATTAATTACTATTTCAGTAACAATGGTTGCAGTAATTGTTATATGTCGGAATATTATATGTAATAGACAAATGGGAATCAAAAAATACAAATGATGCAAAAAATTTGGCAATTGGGACATCATATGTTACCGATGCTTCAACTACTATTGAAGATGAAGATGGAAATGTTGTAGGACATAAAGTTGTAATTGTTCCTAAAACCGATAATACTGGATATGAAGTTATATATGATGATAGCGATGATAATTTAGAACATGTAAAAAATAGACTAGAAGGAATGCATGAAGACCCAGAAGATTATACTGATTTTGAACTTGCTGTTCTTGGGGCATTAATGGATAATGGAGCAGATTTAAGAAATTATAAAACAAAAGAATTAAAAATTATTCCATTATTTATAAAAGCAGAAAGTTGTACTCAATATTTAGATTTAAGACCAAATAATCAAAAATTTCCAAACGGCATAGAAAATGGATATGTGCCTAAAGAAATTGATGAAAATGGGACTGAAATTTCTGGAGTAATACTTGTACAAAGAACAAATACAGAAACTGATATTCCAGTTACATTAGAATATAAGAAACAAGAAGATTTTAATTCATTAGTATCAAATAACAATATAGATGCAAAAAATTATTTTACAGTTGATAACGATGGTAACTTAGTTATAGCTAAATGGGAGAGTATAGATACTAAAGTAAGTGGAGAATATCCAGAAGAATTAGAAGATTCTGAAAAGGAAATTGAAGAAAAACAGTATTTTATTACAACAGAACCAATAGCATATAGCCAAATGATAAAAAATTGTACAATGCCATTTGAATTTTTAATTCAATTATTAATTACAACTGGAGATACAGACTTTTGCAAAGAATTAGTTGATTATGTTTTTGATAGTAAAATAGTAATAAACATACAAGAAGAAGAAACAATTACTAATACAACTGAAGAGAGAAAATATACTGTTCATACTAAAGACGAAAAATATATAGATTATCAGTTTGCACCTATAGAATATGAAAGAAATTATCTTTTAAGGAATGCAAAAGATGATAAACTAAACGATTGTACAAATTATTCAGTAAAAGAATACCCTGTTACAATTAATAGAGAAGAAAGAAGACATTCATATGTACTAGAAGTTATTGAATCAGATACATGGTTAGCACATTATAAAAAAACGTATGCAAAAACTGATGCATTGCCAGCGCAAAATGATACATTACCACCTATTGATAAAAAAGCAGAAGAATATAAATACCCAGAAGAACCAATAGTACCAGAACAAAAAGAAATTGAAAATGATAAAGATGTAAAAAGTTTTAAAGCTAATAAAGAAAAAGAATATAGAGGAAAAGTACAAAAACCAACAGTAAACGTTACAACATATATGAACCAAACCAATAGAAGAACATACAAAAAAATAAACATAAGTCCAGAAAATAAATTTACAACTAACTTATCTGCATATGAATTTAATGAAAGACAAGTTACAGATGAAGATGGGAATATAACATATGTATATGATATGCCAGAAAATTTCACAGTAACAAGTATAGGAACAAACGATTTTCCTTATGAAATAGAATATAATTATAAGTTAAATGATGATTATACATACTCATTAATTGGTAATAATGAAAATGATTTACTTAAATGTAATATTTTACAATTAGTAATAGAACCATCATATAAAATAGATTATTATAATGAGATAACAACTACAACAATAGAATATCCATCAGATCCAAATCCTATAGAGGAAAAACATATATATGCAACAGAAAGTGGAGAACCTGGTAGAGGTTCACTTGATAAGGAAACAGTATATGAAAAATTCTTAGTTGCTTATAATAATAATAAAAACGCTAGAGAACAAATGAATAGTATAGGCTCTTGGCAATTTGAAATGATGGAAGATGGTGATGCATCTCAGTGGTTGATAGAAAGTTTAAAATATTTACTTTATATGTATGATGGACGAGATACAGGAGTAACAGAATTAAATTTAGATATATTTGAGCAATCAGAATTTAAAAGTGCTTTAATGTCAAATAAAAGTATTATGAAACAATATAATAGATATTGGGAGCGTTCTAGCCCTCCTCCTACTAATGCAGATGGAACAAAGTATATTATCGAAGATGATGGAAATGGGCATCTTACAGTTGGATATGGTGTAAATATTGAAAATAGTAAATATAAAGATGCTTTTATTAAAGCAGGATATCCTACTACAGTTGGTGGCGAAGTAGATATTGATTTTGTTGATAACATTGAAGATTTAATTTGGGATGATTGCATAAAAAAAATAAAAGCACAAACTGCAAATTTACATCTTACTGAATATCAAATAAATGCACTTGTGCTAAGAGCATATAACTGTGATGGTGATGTTGATGCTGCTATTAGTGTACTAAGAGGTTCTCCGGAGTTGAATTTTGCAGATTCATACAATAAATACTGGAAGAAAGATTCTGATGATAATTTTGAAAGCAAGAATATGAATGTAAACTTTAATCATAGCTTATATACACAGTATATGAGTAAACCTGTAACATTAGACGGAAAATATAATGCTGAGTTAGAAAGAAGGAGAAAATCTGAGTGGACATTATTTCAAACTGGATATTATGATGTTTTACAAATGTGGCATTCTACAACTGGTGAGATAGTGCAAATAGCAGATGAGATTCATAATCAAGAAATGACATGGACATATAGTGTAGGGTCAAATCTTTTCTGGAGCAATATAGAGAAATCTCTAAATAATCCAAACAAAGTAACTTGTTGTGCAACTTATGTATCATGTGTAATTTACAAAGCAGGATACTTTACAGAAACTCAAATGAATAGCTTTAATTACAATTCTGCACCAGGATTATATAAATATTTAGAAAGTCAAGGATGGAGCAAAATAACTTCTTATGATGCCTTAGAACCAGGAGATATTGTATTTACCGATAATGATCCAGACGCTGATGTAGACCATACTCAAATATATGCAGGAAATCAAACTTGGTATAGTGCAGGAGATACAACTTCTATACAAAGACCTGCTC
Organism: uncultured Clostridia bacterium; assembly: GCA_947628465.1. The sequence goes on along the minus strand of CANQZZ010000014.1, from coordinate 4,832 downwards.
CATATAGTCAAGGAAATTGGGCAAGAAATAACTTTTATGCAGCATTTAGACCTAATTAAACAAAATTGAAGGAGATAGTAAATGAAATCTAAAAACTTAATAAAAATTTTAATAATTATATTAGTTATTGTATTAATTGGTATTTTGATATTTGCATTATTTTACAATAAAAAAACAAATACTTACTCAGCATCTCCATCAACAGATATTCCTATAGTTTTAGATACAACATTAAAAGATGTAAAAATAAGAAATAATTATTATGCAGTTGAGTCTTGTATCAAAACATTTTACTACTACTATGATAAAATTTATGATGATAATGAAGATTATAGCTCAATTATGGATGAAGAAGCTAAAGCAAGTTTAGAAATCATAAAAAAACAAAATGTAGAATCAGTATATAACATGTTAGATGACGACTATAAATCATATAAAAATGCAACTATAGATAATTTAACAGAAAAATTATCTCCTATAACTGTAGATGACATATATATAACTGATATGTATGTAATAGAAAAAACTGAAAATATAAGTATATACTTTGTATATGGATATTTAATAGATGAATCATCATCAAATAAATTAGACTTTTCTACAATAGTAAAAGTTGATATGCTAAACAGAACATTTAGTATGTCATTAGAAGACTATGTAAAAGAATACTATAAAGATATCAAAATTGGAGAAGATGTAAACATTAATTATCCAAGCGAAATAAAAAATAATAATTATAATGCATTTAGATATGAAAATATATCAGATGAGGCTTATGTGAATGATATGTTTAATAATCTTAAACAAAATATGATATATAATACAGAAGAGGTATATAAAAATTTAGATGAAGAATACAAACAAAAAAGATTTGCAGAATCAAAAGATTTTAATGAATTTGTAAATAATAGAACAAAAGAAATAATAATGATGAGTTTATCAAAATATCAAAAAAAAGTAAACGATGAATATACTCAATATATTTGTTTAACAAATGCAAATGATTATATTATTATTAATGAAGTTTCGCCAACTAAATGTACGTTTATATTAGATTCATATACACTTGATTTACCAGAGTTTGTAGAAAAATACAATAATGGAAACAATCAACAAAAAGTAGCTTTAAACATAGATAAGTTTATAAAAGCAATAAACAATGCTGATTATAAATATGCATATAATTGCCTTGCAGACTCATTTAAACAAAATTATTTCAAAACACAAGAAGAATTTACAAACTATGCAAAAGAAAATTTCTTTGAAAGTAACGAAGTAGGATATAAAGAGTTTGACACACAAGGAGATGTATATACTTATAGTGTATCACTTACAGATAAAAATAGTAACAAAACAGTAAATAAAACATTTATTATGAAATTAGAAGAAGGAACAGATTTTGTAATGTCATTTGATAAATAAGGAGGAATGTAATATGGAAGAAAATGATGCAATGGAAGGAAAAAAATTAGAAATTGAGATGTTCGAGCAAAAAATTTTGGACGCAATACAAACAGCAGAAGAACAAAAGCAAGATACTGCTACAATTGAAAACGGAGCAGTAGCGTATGAAATTAAAATAGAAAAAATAGACAAAAAAATAAAAATACATGCTTTTGGTGAAGAAATACTTACTTTAGAAGAAGATAAATTCACATATAATTTAGAAGGACTAAAAAACATACAAGAAAAATTAAAAGACAATCCAGAATTTGATTATAAACAATTTGGTTTACCGGATGTTGAATATTTGGAAGAATTAGAAAGACAAGAAGAACAAGAAAAAGAAGAAAATCAAAAGGATGAAAAAGATTTATCAGATGATTTAGAAGAAAAAGAAGAAGACGAGCCTGAAGAGAAAGAAAAAACAGAGGATGAACTTAAAAATCAATTTGCAAAAAAGCATAATGTGAGTCCAAATCAAATAATACATGTTTCTATGAATAGAAGAATAACTGACCATGATAATTTTAAAGGATTAGCAAAATGGGCAAAAGATTATAAAGATGTATATATTTTACCGGGAAAAGATGAATATTCTTGGGAAACAGTAGGTGTTAATAAAGATGGAAAAGAGGAAACTATAGAAAATAAGCAGCAAGAGGGAAGAAATCCAAATGTAAGAATTAAACTAGTAGATAAAGACCAAATTAAAGAAGTAAGACCAATTGCAATGTATGAAATAGACAACAAAACATCTTATGCTATTATAAGAGATGGCTCTGGTAAAACCCAAATGTTATATTGTAGACAAGAAGCAGGAAAAGGAAAAGAATATTGGGGAATTGGTGTTCCAGAAGCAGAAGGTAAAAATGTTCCTCAAAAATCAGCAGAAAGTAGAGATTTTATAGATTCTAGGAATAATTCTTCGTATGATTTAAGCAAAAAAGCAGATGAATTAGTAAAAGGAAAAGATTTAGAAGAAAGAGGTATTCCATCTAAGGGAGGAAAAGGTGTACAAGTAGAAGAAATTGAAGGTACAGCAACTCAAAATAGAATGCTTAGAAAAGAGGATATACTTGAAGATTTATTAAGAAGAGATGGAATTATAGATAGAGCGACAGCAATGCCAGGCTTTTATGAAAATAAAGCTGAAAAAGTATTAAGATTAATGGAGTCAGACGATAAAATAACATATGAGCAAGCTGTAGAAAAAGTTGAAAGACAAGAAAAAGGAAACAGAGAAGAAGGAGGAAGAACTCCAGATCAAAACTCAAGAAAAAGAGACCATTAAAAATACAAATAGGTATATATTTCTAAAAATAGTAAAAACTATTTTTAGGAGTTGATTATATATGAAGAATCTAAAAATTAAATTATTAATTACAATACTTTTATTTATTGGACTAATAATTGTAGGAAACACAAGCACAGCAATGTTAAATTATCAAACAGTAGGAACACCTACAGGGATAGTAACTGCAAGCAGCCTTAATGTAAGAGAAGGCCCAGGAACAAATTTTAAAAGTGTTGGGTTGGTAAATAAAAATGAATATATAAGAATATTTGCAAAAATAGGAGATTGGTATGTAGTACAAACAGATGATAATTATATAGGAGCAGCAAGTAGCAATTATATTAGGTTAGTATATCCTAATACTTCTAATAATGCAGGCTCATCATCAGGGAATACTTCAAGTGGAACAACTACAACAAGTCAGCTTACTCAAGACGAGCAAGAAGTATTTGATTTAATAAATGCTAAAAGAGTAGCAAATGGTTTACCTACATTAAAAATTGATGACGAATTACAAAATGTTGCAAGAATTAAAGCACAAGACATGGTAGATAATAACTATTTTTCGCACACTTCACGAATTTATGGATCTCCATTTGACATGATAAAAAATTTTGGAATAAGCTATAAAACAGCAGGAGAAAATATAGCAGGAAATTCTAGCAATAGCGGAGCTGTAAATGCATGGATGAATTCATCAGGTCATAGAGCAAATATTTTAAACAATACTTTTAATTATACTGGAATAGGAGTAGTAAAAAGTCCTAAGTATGGAAAAGTATTTGTACAAATGTTTATGGGAAAATAATATAAATCAAAGTGGCAAAAAAGGGGGACAGACCTCTTTTTTGCCATTATACATTTTTAAGTCATAAGAAATTATCTTTTTAATAAAATTAAACAAGGTGATTTTATTATGAAGAAAATAGAAAAATATATACTAATTTTTTTAATAAACATATTATTAGTCTTGCAACCTTGTGTTTTTGCATATGAAGATGAAGAAGCAGCAGACTATATCTGGATGCAACAAGAAATACAAAATGCATCTGTAAATTCAGAAAGTGAGCCTAATTTAAGTTCTAGATATGCGGTTGTATTAGATAGAAATTCTAAGGAAATAATTTATGCAAAAAATGAAAATAAAAGAGTGCCAATGGCTTCTACAACAAAAATAATGACAGCAATAGTATTAATAGAAAATTTAGGAGTAAATAATAATTTAACATTAAATTCCTCAATTGAAGTTTGCAAACAAGCAGCAACAATTAATGGCTCAAGGTTAGGACTAAAAACGGGAGATACTATAACAATAAATGATTTACTATATGGCTTAATGCTATGCTCAGGAAATGATGCTGCAGTCCAAATTGCCGTAACAATTGGCGGAAGTATAGAGAACTTTGCAAATATGATGAATAAAAAAGCGGAAGATTTAGGACTAAAGAATTCGCACTTTGTAACACCACATGGGTTAGATGAGAACGAACATTATACTACAGCTTATGAACTTGCATTAATTACAGATTATGCTCTAAGTATTCCAAAAATAGCAGATGTTGTAAAAACACAAAATTATACAGTAACAATTAATGGATATAGCAAAACAATAAATAATACAAACGAACTTTTAGGTTATCTAAATGGTGTAAACGGTGTAAAAACTGGATTTACAAGTGGAGCAGGAAGGTGCCTTGTTACATCAGTAGATAGAAATGGGTTTAATATAATAACAGTAGTTTTAGGAGCCGACACTAAAAAAATCAGAACAAAAGACTCTATAAGTTTAATAGAATATACATATTCTAATTATGAATTGATTAATTTAGAAGAAATGATAAATGAGAAATTTAATGAGTGGCGTAAAATTAACGAAAAAAGAATAAATGTATATAAAAGCAATAGTAATAGCGTAAAAGTAAAATTAGAAGACTATAATAATGAAATCTATCCAATAAGTAAAGATGAAATTAAAAATATAGATATACAGATAGAAAATATAGTTATGAATTTTGAAGCACCCGTAGCAATTAATACCAAAGTTGGGAATTTAATTTTAAAAATAGGAGATGAAGAATTAATAAATATAGATATA
>CANQZZ010000013.1 GCA_947628465.1 uncultured Clostridia bacterium | reverse complement strand
TTTTATAGGATAATATATATGTATAATAATATCTTTTTATGGGGGATTTTAAGGTGAAATATGTAGATAAATTTTTAAAAATGCTAAAGACTGATAGAAATACTTTTTTTACTTATATACTAACTTTATTTACAGCATATATAATAATTGATAGAATTGTAGAAGTTTTAATATTAATTTTCACAGGAATGTCTGTTTCATATTGGGGACCAATAAAATATACATTTGCATTGGCTTGTCCAATATTTGCATTTTTATTTTCTTACCAATCTAAATTTTGTAAATCAGACCAAAATAGAAAATCATTTTTTTGCACTTATTGCGTTTGCTTATACATAATAGCAATATCTGCAATAGTACAATGGCTTAATAATATATCTTGGATAGGAATATTATCACTTCCAAATTATGATTTCATAATTACTGAATTTTCTGATTTAATAAAAAATGCATTTACGGCAGTTTCAATATACATACCAATTGTTACATTCTATAAATTAATTATGTGGTTAAATAGAACTGTTAATGACCCAATATTCCCAAATCCTTTTGTTGAATCTCTTCAAGATTTTCAAGGATTAGATATATCAGCACCTGATGGTACAACAGGTCCATATAGCTTGGAAATAGAAATATGTAAAGATAGAACAACTGGAAAGCCTATTAAATTAATTGAAGAAAGAAGATTCCAACCAATGCTTGTTGTAGGTCCTTCTGGAACTGGTAAAACTTCAATGGTAATGGAACCTATGATTGCAAGAGACTTAGAAAAGAAATTCTTTTATAGAGAAGTTTCAAAAGAAATGGGTTATACTGCTTTAAAAACTAATATTGCTGTACTTAATAAGCCTTATGATAATGATTATTTAAATAAGAATTTTAATTTATCTATGCTTACTCCTGTTGAAGGAAAAGAAAGAGTATATAAAGCATATATGAATAAAATGATTTCAGAAATAAAATCTGATGGTGAAATAGTTTATAAAAATTTTGGTATTACAGTTGTTTCACCAGATGCTGACCATACAGATAGAATAAAAGAAGTAGCAAGTTGTTTTGATATACCAGTTATAGAAATAGACCCTACTAATCCAAATTCGGTTGGATTAAACCCATTCATTATTAATCCTCCTCATTTATGTGGTTTAATAATCTCTTTGGTTATTAGAAGTCTATATAATCCAGCAGGATTAACTGCTGAAATGGCTTATGCAGAAGATATATCTACTCAAGCAATTCAAAATTTAGTTATGATTTTAAAAGTAATGTATCCTAGAATGCATGATGGTTTAATGCCAAACTTAGAAGATTTATTAAAATGCTTTAATGATTTTGATATGGTTGAAGAAATGTGTGAAGAACTAAAAAAAGATCCAGAACTTGCAAAAGAATATGAATTACAACTTGGATATTTTAAACAAAATTTCTATAAAGATTCTGTAGGAAGAAAAGATATGCAAAGATATGTGCATTTTGCATCATCTTCACTAGATATACTTTTAAGAAGTGCTCAAGTAAGAAGTATAATATGTAATAGATTTAATAATATAAATTTCAATGATGTAATAAATAATGGAGAAGTTGTATTAATTTCTACAAGACCTTATGAAATTGGTGGAACTCAGCATAAAGCATTTGGTCATTTCTTCTTAATGCTTATGATGTGCTCAGTTGAAAACAATCGTAAATTAGTACAAAACAGAATTCCTCATTTTATATATGTAGATGAATTTGATCATTATAATCCTGATTCATTTGAGGATATGTATTCAATATACAGAAAATTTAAAATAGGTACAATTTTCTCATCACAAACAATTGGAGGATTAGGTAAAAATAAAAATGTTTTACTTTCAAATACTCCTACTAAAATTACATTTGGTAACAGTACTCCTGAAGAAATGACTTGGTGGATGGATGAGTTTGGAAAGAGAAAAGAATGGGAAGTTGGATATGATTATGATAAAGCCGATGGTGAATATTCTGAATCATTAAAGAATCCTCAATGGAAATGGGTAGACCACATGAGACTTGGTAAAATTCAAGGTCTTGGAAACAAAGCTATTATTTATAAAATAAAAAATAAAAAAGGTAAAAATGTTGTTAACTTTGGTAAAGTTGATTATCTAGAAAGTAAATATAAGACTGTACATAAATCAAAGAAATATAACTTTAATAAATATCTAGAAGCTGTTAGTGAAAATACTGAAAAAGATGAAAAGCCTAAGTGGAAACCTAAAAAAGTAAGTTTTACTGCAGACGAACGTCGGTGATGTAAATCCTGTACAAACAGATACAACTGATTCATCTTACTTCTTCGATAATGAAGATGCAATTAGCTTTAACTTAGGAAACAATGATAATGATGATAATAAATAAAAAGGAAAAGGGAATTCTAAATAAAAGAATTCCCTTTTTGTAACTTTTAATAGCAATTATATTTTAATCTTTATCAGATGTATAAATTTGTCCTGTGCCATTACACCAAGAACAATTCACTTTGCCACTACCTCCACATTCGCTGCAAGTATAACTTTTATTATAGTTAACTCGTCCATTTACTTCGCCTGTTCCTTTACATCTTTGACATGTTTCTTTTCCTGTTCCTCCACAGAAACTACACCACTGAAATGCCATTAAAAATCATCCTTTCCAGATTATTAATTAATTTGTTCTGGCTATTAAAAAGTTACATAATAATTATAACATTTTATCTATTATCTGTCAAAAACAATTGCAATTGACATATTTTTCTATTTTTGTTATACTTATATTAAGTATTATTTACATAATTAAAATGCTTTGAAAAACTTATTACTATTAAAAGGAGTTGTTATTATGATATTAGGCATTGTTCGTTTTATCGCTTCTGTTGTTGGCATTTTTCTGCTTGTATGTGGAGTTTTACCAATCCTTTATAGCATGATTACAGATTCTTTTTATTATCGGAAACAAAAAAACAATTTACTAAAGCAAGCTTATAAAAATATTGCAGAAGCTAAATCATGGAAAGAAGATGTTGAGTTTTACTTAAACATTATTAAATCAAAAGGTTGCGTAACTTTTAATTTTGAAAATTCATATGAAACATTCAATTACAAAAGGATGAGCAATCTTTTAGAAAAAATCCAAGAATATTTAGCATCCTGCAATAAATATGTAGAATCTGTTAAAGCAAATCAATGGATTAATCTACCTACTCCAAATTTCGATTCTAACTATCATAATAATATTGATAGTATGCCTCGTGAAAAACAATTTGATGCATGTGTATCAAATTTAGTAACAGCTGTGAGCGAAAAAAAAGACATCGAGTTCTTAAGGTTTTTACATGAATATCGGAAAAATAATACTTAAACAAAACTTTTCAAAGCATTTTAAAAAAAGAGGAATCCTTAATTGGATTCCTTTTCTTTTACCCTAAAATCTTTAAATTTACTTCTTCCATTTTATATTTTCCTGTTGTTTCGTCTGTTTTAAATTCTACTAATGACTTTGCTAATGAATCACTATTTTGTCTTAAATCTGTTGTAAATAATAGTTTTAGATTTGGTATTTCTAATTTATTCGTTACAATTACTTTTAGTATTTCTACCATGTGTTTAGTATCTTCTGCAACTAATACTAGTTGTGGCTTCATTTCAAATCCTGAATCGAATGTTACAAAACTTTCATAGAAATCTATATATAGTTTCATTCTGTCAATTAATTTATTTTCCCAATCTTCTTCTCTTCTAATTGTTTCAAATATAAAATCAATTGATTTTCCGTTTTTTGTTAATTTTATTCCTGCTTGGCACTTAAATATTTTACTAAGCTTTTTGGCTGTAAGTACTGGCTTTATTGTATATTTATCAAATGCAGAAACTTTTCTTAAATATGCTACTATTATTTGGTTTCCTGCTAGACGTTTTTTTATCATCGCTACTGGCTTTGTATTGTCAGTAGGTTGCCACTTACATTCTACTCCTCTTGAATTAAGCAAATATTTACCCATTTTCTCTAAGCAGTATATTCTATAAATGCACTTTCCCTCTTCTGATGTGAAATAATATCTTGTTAATATTTTAGATTTTACTAATTGTTCTAATTTATTATTTAACTTATCTTGAGATTTTATATCTTCTCCTCTATGTACTAGAATTTGATATATTTGTCTTGATGTTATAAATTCAAACTCATTTACAAGTTCCATTATTTTAAAATGTATATCTGTAATATGACCTATGTTTATTTTGTGTATAATTTGATTCATAGATACATATCCATCTTTTCCATCAAATGTTTTTACTTCACCTTCTCTAATTGCAAAAGGTGATACTTCTGTCTTTATTTCATTGTCCTCTACCATAATTATGGCCTCCTTTTAATATTCTGTCTAAACTTAGACTATAACTAACTTAAGCTTTTTCTTTTCTGGTATAATTCTTTTAACAAAAACATTTACTCTTTGCCCATACTCTATATTTTCCTTGTAATCAGCAAGTCCAACAAGATTAGGTTTTATTTCAATGAATATACCGTTTTTTGATTTTTCAGTTTCTCTTGCTATTCCCTTTAATGTCATTCCTTCGCTTATATCTTTTACATTTTCTTCCCATGTACCATACATTTCTTTATAACTAAGAATAACTCTGTTTGTTTTTCTATCTATAGATTTTATCATAATATTTATCTTTTGTCCAATTTTGAACCTTTCATAAGGTGTTTTAATCCTTGCAACAGAAATATCTTCTATATGAACAAGTCCTACTATTCCTCCACCTATTTCTACAAAAGCGCCGTATGGTCTAATATTCTTTACTATTCCACATACGCACATTCCTTCTTTTAATTCAGTTCTCATCCAATTTATAGCTTCTTTTCCAACTGCTTTTCTTGATAATATTACTGCATCTTTTTTACTTGTGTCTTTTACTTTAAATTGAACAAATTTATTTATTTTACTCGTACAAATGTTAGGCTTTGGAAATCCAGTTTCATCAATATTTATTGCTTCGATTTCCTCTCTTGGTATTATTCCAGTAATGTTATTCCCTAAATCCAAATAAAGATTATAGTTGCTGTCACATCTTTTTACTTTTGCTTGCATAACATTACCATTTACGGAAGCCATGTTTAGCTCTTCTAATGAAAATGCTTTATTAACATCGTTCCATCCTTCTGGGATGAATTTTTGTTTATATTCCATACACATTTTCTCCTTTTTCATTTGTATCTTTTTCTTATTATATATGTATAATATTGTTTTTTCAATATCCTTTTAAAATATTTTCTACCTCTTTTTTCGTTAGTTTTCTCCATTCTCCTATCTTTAAATCTTTAACTGCTATATTTCCAATTTTACTTCTATGCAAGCTTAATACTTTTTTATTTATTGCCTCACACATTTTTCTTATTTGCCTATTTTTCCCTTCATGAATTGTAATTTGAAGTCTACTTACATTTTTCTCTTCATCTATCTTTAAGATTTTCACATTTGCTTTACTTGTAATAAATCCACCTATATCAATTCCGTTTTTTAGTTGTTCTATTTCTTCATTAGTAATTTTTCCAACTACTGTTACATTATATGTTTTTTCTATTTCATGTTTTGGATGTGTTACTTTATACACAAAATCTCCATCATCTGTTAAGATAATTGCGCCTGATGTATACATATCAAGTCTTCCAACTGGTACTAACCTTTTATTTGTTTTTACTAAATCTAATACCGTTTTCCTCCCAAATTGGTCCTTCACTGTTGTTACATAGTCTATTGGTTTATTTAGTAAAATATATGTGCATTCCTTTTTAGATGCCTTTATTTTTTTTCCATTATATTCTACTTCATCTCTATCTGGATTAATTTTTGTTCCGAGTTTTGTAATAACTTCTCCATTTACTTTAACTTTTCCATTTTCAATTAATTCTTCACATTTTCTTCTTGATGCAATTCCGCATTCTGCTAAAAATTTTTGAAGTCTTATTTCTTCCATACTTTTTCCTTTTTATACCTTACAATTTTTCTAATATATCCTTAAAATATTTTGGCAATGGTGCTTCGAATTCTACTTTCTCTTTAGTTGTAGGATGCACAAATTCTATTTTATATGCGTGTAGCATTTGTCCATGTACACCAAATGGATTCTTTCCATTTGAATATACTTCATCTCCTACAATTGGATGTCCTATTTCTGCCATGTGCACCCTTATTTGATGCGTTCTTCCTGTTTTTATATTTACTTCGATATATGTAAATCCATCAAATCTTTTTAATACTTTAAAATCTGTTACCGCTTCTTTTCCCTTTTTATCTACTGCCATCTTTTTTCTATCTTTTGTACTTCTTGCAATTGGCATATCTATAGTTGCATTATTTTCTTTAATATTTCCTCTTACCAATGCAAGATAGGTTTTTTTAACTTCTCTATTTTTTATTTGCTCACTTATATTTATATGTGCTTTATCATTTTTTGCAATTATTACTAACCCGGAAGTATCCTTATCAATTCTATGTACAACTCCAGGGCGAATTTTGCCTCCTATTCCTGATAAACTTCCTTTGCACTTTGCCATAACTGCATTAACTAAAGTATTATCTGGATTTCCGTGCACCTGGATGCACCACCATTCCTTTTTCTTTATTTACAATTATAATATCGTCATCTTCATAGATAATATCTAATGGAATATCTTGTGGTTTTAAATCTATTTCTTGCGGTTCCTCATAGTTTATAGTAATAGTATCTCCTTCTACTACCTTATATGAAACCTTTGCTTGTTTTTCATTTACTAAGATATTTCCTTCCTCTATCATTCTTTGTATTGCTGTTCTTGATAAGTCTTTTTCTATATTTCCAATAACTTTATCTAATCTTTCATTTTGTTCTTCTTTTTTTATTATATATTCATGCATTAAAAAAATCTCCTATAAATTGTAATTTATCGTAACGCACATCTTTTACGTCCCCAATGTGCGCATTACAATTTTTTTCTATCTTTAATGATATTTATAATTATATTTATTACAACAGCTATACAGCCTAAAACAATACATATATCAGCTATATTAAATACTGGATATTTTATTAAAGGACTAATATCTATATAATCTATAACAAATCCTTTAAATATTTTATCAATTAAATTTCCAATTCCCCCTGCTATTATCAATCCTAAGCTAATTAATACACATATAGATATATCATCCTTTTTTGATATTATAAATTTGGTTATTAGTGCTATTATAATAATATTTACTACTATAAACATTATTGTACTATTACTTCCAATTCCAAATGCAGAGCCTTTATTTTCTACATAAGTAAAATTTAATAATCCATTTATAATAGGTATACTTGAGTTATATAAATTTTTTGCTATAACATATTTAGTTATCTGGTCAATAATAACTATTAATATAATCATTATTGATAATAATATTAACTTTTTATTTTCCTTAATTTTGTCTTTCATCCCCTACACCTTTCTTCTTTCATAAACACAGAAATAATCATCTTCATAAAGTAAATTATACTTTTTATCGTTTTGCTTTATAAATCTTCTTAATTTAGCATTTTTGTACATTATCATGTGAGTAATATCATACTTATCTAAAATTTCTTCAATATTGTCACTATTTACTCCAGACAAAGTCATATAATCATCAAAAACTGTTACTCCATCATTAAATTCAGGAGCGTATAAATCTGCTCTAGAGTCAACAAATACTGGTATACCTCTGTATAATAAATAACTTCCATAATTGTATTCATTATAAAGTCTCATATTTTTAATATCTATATTTTCTAAAATATAGCCCGCAGCATCTACCGGATAACTTTTTTCATCAATAAAATGACTTTTAATTTTTGGCTTATACATATATATACTTAGTGCAAGTATTAATGCGGTTATTGTTATCATTCCTAAAGGTTTGCAGAAGAATCTCATTGTTTTTTTACATCCATCTGGATTGTATTTATTAAGCATTGAACAAATTAATCTGTTTAAAATGAATGCACATACTATTATAAACATTGATTCCTGTCTTCTTGTATAAAATGTAAGCAGTACTAATCCAGACAGCATAAATAAGTCAGATAATCTAATTTTTGTATCTGTAAATATTAATATTGCTAAAAATATCATAAATGTACACATTAATTTTAAGTTATTTACTAGTGTTAATGGAAGATGCTCACTTATATTATGCGTGGTATTTCCTTGCATAGTTTTTACTAAATATGTATATGGTGTTGTTCCAAGTGGTGTTAAAAGCCCCGTAAACAAACATATTATCATTATTATTATAAGCGCCTTTACAGTATCATTTCCTGTTATTTTTATTTTATATGGATTATTATGCGATTTATCATATCTTTCTTGGAATTTTTTATTTTTTTCTTCTAGTTCTAAAATTTTATTTTTTATTTCTTCTATTTTTGATTCATCTGTTATCTTTTTAAATTTTTTATGCAGTGAATTTATTTTGCTTGTTGTAACTATTATTTTTGCATTTGATAATATGTATATCATATATTCTGCTATATATGGTAAGTACAATATAAAATAAAATGGAAATACTGCTACATGTAAATTTGCCATAGCTATTGGTATTATAATAAGACCTATCGCATATCTTTTTTTCTTCGTTTCCAAAAACTGTTCTATAAAGTAAATAGTTAAAACAAATAAAATAAATGTTGACAGTTGTGCTCTTGCTGCTACATAATTCCTCAACATATACATTGCTCCTATTGTTACTACAAAAGATGTTACTTTGTTTTTCATTAGCTTAGAATTTGTTAAATACAATGTTATTCCTAATATAATTGATAAAATAATCGTTGATATATATATTCCAACTTGTCCACCTAAATTATAAAATAAATATATACATACGTCATATAACCAATGAGGATATGTATAACTTAAATTATGATAAGAAAACGGATCATGCATATCAATTCCGTTTTGTAATATATGTTCTCCAATTCTAATTGTGTAAAATGTATCATTTTGAAGTGTTACTGGTGAAATTGAAAAACAAAAAATAGCAATTAATATAATAGCTAAAATATTGAATCTGATAGAATATTTATTATCTTTTATTTCCTCTTTTTTAATTTCTTTTTTTGTATGCATTGCTTTCTCCTACTTTGATTTTAATTTTGTTACAAATATATTATCACATAAAAAAAGTTCTTACAATAATTTTTTTATTATTGTAAGAATTTTTTATACACTTGCTATAAACAAATACAGAAGCCTTACATGGCTTCTGCATTTGTTTCATCATTATTATCTTCTTTTTTGTCTAATACTTCTAAGCTACCTATTGATACTTCATAAGCAACTTTTTGTTCTACTCTTCCATCATCATATTTCTTTTCATAAATTCTGCTTTGAACTCTACCTACTATTTTTACTTCTGTTCCTATTTCCATGTTTTCACAAAATCTAGCATTTCTACCCCATGCTATACATGGTATATAGTCTGATTTGTTATATGCTCTATTTACAGCAAGCAGAAGATCTGCAATCTCTCTTCCAAATGGAGTTTGTCTATATATAGGCTTTTTGCATATATAACCATTTAATACAACTTCGTTTGATATCTTTTCTTTTGGATTTTTTGGTTCTTCAGTTTCTGCTGTTTCTTCCTCTTTATACTCCATTATGTCTTTTGCAAATACTGTAAGTACTAGTCTGTTTCTTTCATTCTCGTAGCTATTATATGATCTAAATTGTCCTTCTACAACGACTTTTTTTCCTACACTTAAATCAAAATTTGAAATTAATCTTTCTGATATTGTTATAGGAATAACATCCTCATTTCCACTTAAACGTGGTATCCCTAAGTTGAATAAATAAAAACTTTCTCCATAAATTTCGTGACTAAATGTTTTATCACTAACAACATTACCTACTAAAACTAGATAATTATTTTCTGTGTAATTTGTAACCAATTTGTTTTCCTCCCTTTTATTTTTCTATAGTATTTTATTCGCTACATTCGTATTTTAGAATACTAATTTTTCATTTAACATCATAATTATACCATATTTGGGAAGATTTGTCTACATAAAAAGTAAAAATAATTTATTTCTTTATTGCTAATACTTTATATTTTGCTACTCCTCCTGGTGTTTGGGCTTCTACTATTTGGTTCTTTTTAGCACCAAGTAATGCTGCTCCAATAGGAGATTCATTAGATATTTTATTTTGTGATAAGTCTACTTCTGTTGATCCTACTATCGTATATTCTAATTCTTCATTATATTCCATATCTAAAATTTTAACTTTGTTTCCAACTTGAACAGTTTTAGTGTCTATTTCAGATTCATCTATTATTTTAGCATATCTTAATTTGTTTTCTAATTCTGCTATTCTAATTTCATTTGATGCTTGTGCATTTTTTGCTTCATCATATTCAGAATTCTCTGATAAATCTCCAAAACCTAATGCAACTTTTATTCTTTCTGCTATTTCTGTTCTTTTTTCTGTTTTTAAATATTCTAACTCTTTCTCTAAGTTATCATATCCTTCTTGTGTTACTAATACTTCTTTTTCGTCCATTTGGCATTTCCCCTTTAAATAATATTTTTATTATTAGTTTTATTATATTATCCCAGTATTATAATTTTGTCAAGTAAAAGTATTAAATTTTGCAATCTCATCAATATTTATTTTTCCATTATTTCCTATAAGTGCTTCTATCTCTATATTATCATCAATAATTTTTTCTTTTATTTCCTTATATCCGTTTTTATATATTAAACTTTCATATATTATTTCATCTTGAAAAGCCTTTAATTTATATTCTTCAGGAATTATTATGGTATATTTATTAACATTTATTCCATTAAATCTTTTGCTTTTTATATCAACTTTATCAGATATATTTATTATTATCGCTTTTTCATATATTTTATAATTATTTACTAACTCTTCTGGAAAATCAATATTAAATATAATTTCTGATTTTAAAAGGCTTCTTCTTTTATTGTTTGATATATTTAAAATTATACCATATTCATCATATAAATGTTTTTCTATTCTTTTGCATTTGCTAAAATGATTTGTTACAATATTTAAACTTTTTACGTTTTTTGCAATGTCTAATATTATTTCTTTATTAAAATCTGTAAAATCATTGATTAATAAAGTAATTTCTCCGAAGATTCATTGGTTTGTTTTTTATTTTGCATATATATTCAATTATTTTGTATATTAAGCATTTGAACAAAAATCTTCCGTCTAGTATATTTATATTATGGCTATATAAATAATTTTTAAACATCTCATTTTGATTTAAATATTTAGATAGCACAATAGTATTTGAACCATTTTTGTCTAATAACTTAATTATTTTTTTGGTTGTTCTTTTTATCTTATATTCCGAAAGGTTACTTTTTTCTAATACTGGCAAACAATATGTATTACTTTCTTCTAGAGTTATAACATTAAAAATACTTTTTATTTTTAATATTATTTTTTCTATAGTATTATTTGCTTTTTCAGATTGTTTTAAATATATAATTTTTTTCAATATAATCACCTAAATACAAGTTTTATTCAATTGTATTTAGGTGATTAATATATTATTACTAAAATTATTAGTTTTTGATGTAAAGTACTAGGCGAGAACCACTGTCATCACTATGCCAATAAGATATGTTAGTATTGCGCGCCCTAGCTGGACCACTTGAGTGGTAGCCACCGACCGCGGAAAATTCGAGTAATATAAGAATCAGACTCCTGTGTCCATTCTTTAACATTACTATCTAAATCCCAGATATTTAAGGCTACATCTTTTTGTGTCATACTTTTAGTTGCTTGCCCCGATAGCACAACTGATTCAACGGAATACCAATCTCCATGAGAAGTTTCCGTTTCATAGTTTGAATCTTTTTCATCAATAAAATCCATTGTCTTATCCCATAATACTCCATATATCATTGCTGTTTGTACATTGCTCCCATTTTCTGGTACATTTGCTTTCTTTTGCTCTGCATATAATCCCCACCATCTATAGTAACCTGCCTCACTGCTTCCTACATTGTTAGGTGATTCTATTAATATATCTCCTGATGTTAAAGCTTTTTTTTCTGCTTTACTTCCTATTGTATCACCATCTATTGTCGTTTCGTATCTTCCTATATAAAATCCATGATACTTATTTACTTGTCTTACCATTTCTGCATATTCTCCTGTATAGTCAAATTCTGTAATATTATAGTAATGTGATGAACCATCTTCTTTATCTCCATAGTAGTAATTTAATGTGTCTTGACTATCAACTGGCTTATTACTTCTCGGATCTTCGTTATCTAATACTTTTGGTTCATGATAGCCATTACTAGAAGTATATTCTTCTCCTAAATCATCTTTTACTGGTATCCATACAAATTCATTTCCATTTGCATCTTGTATTACTAGTCCTGTTGCTATACTTCCTTCTCCTGTTTCTTCTGATATCTTAAACCCTTTTGGTATTACTGCTGTATAATCTCCTTCTTTATAAGTAGCATTTTCTGCTAAATAATTACCGTCTTTTCGTGCTTCTCTATATGTTGGCATACCTTTCTGAATATAGTCTGATTCATTTTCATAGGCTACATTATTTGAATCATCTCCTAAAGTATATTCAACAGTTTTTTCCTCTGTATCTAATGGTTTTATTACAACAGTTATAATTTCTTTTCCATTTACATTACTATTTGAAAACGAACAATTTTCTATGTTTTCTGCTATTTTTATATCATCATTTAAATAAATAGCACTATCTTCTTGATTAAATGTGTATTTGCTACCTAATGTAAATGTTATTTCATTTCCTGATATTTGCTCAATTTTATTTCCTTGTTTTTTTACTTCTTTTAAGAAATAAATATTAAATTTATCAAATTCAGAACTACTACTTCCCTCATAATTAACATCTTTAATATTACTTTGGAATGTAGCTGTTATTGTTGCTAGTATTCCTACTACTATTATTACTACCATAACATAAATACTTACTGATGTAAGTGTTATACCTTTTTGTGATTTCATAATAATTACCTCTCTTTCTTTTGTTAATTATCAACTTATATTTTAGTATTGTCTTCCCCAAATAACAAATTTTAATACGATATTTTTATATCATTTAGCAAAATTATTATTAATTTTGCTCATTATTGTCATCCTTTATTACTTCATCTATAACAATCTGTTCGTTCTCATCTAATTTATATTTTGGAAGCTCTGGTAATTCTTCTAAACTCGAAATACCAAACATTTTTAAAAAGTCTTTTGTTGTAGAATAAATCGTTGGTCTTCCTGGAGCATCAAGTCTTCCCACTTCTTCGATTAAGTTATATTCTAATAGCTTATATATTGTTCCATCTGAGCTTACTCCTCTTATTTGTTCTATTTCTGCTCTTGTTATTTTTGGATTATACGCTATTATTGATAATGTTTCTAAGGCTGCTGCAGATAAATTAGGCTTAGCTCTATTATCAAATATTGGATATATATAATCATAATATTCTTTTTTTGAACACAACTCATATCCATTATCTATTTTAATAATTTCTATTCCTCTATTTTGTTCTTCAAATTCAGCTTTCATATTTTGGAGAATAGCATCTACATCTTCATTACTTAATTCAAGTATTGCCATAAGTTCCTTGGTTTCTACTATTCTTCCAGCTGAAAACAATATTGCTTCAATTATTGATTTGGTTTTATCTATTTCCACTCTTTTTCCCCTCATACGTTATATTTTAACAATATATATTATTACATTTATGTCCTCAAATGTCAATGTTTTTTGACATTGTTATTTTTTTATGGTATTATATATTTAAGCTATTTATTATAAATATAAATAAAATATTAAACTTTTATTATATATTTTGTGAGGTGATATCATATGCAAGAAGATATCAAGAATGAAAAAAAAGAATTAGAAGTAGTAACAGGCGATGGAACAAATTTAGAACTTTCTCCTGTTTTTGACCATTTAAATGTTGCAAAGCCAAAGCCTAAAGATGAAAATGAAAAAAAGAAAAAAATTATTATACCTGAGGTTAAAAAGTCTTAATATGTATTTAGAAGCAAAATTGAACTCAAAATTTATAAATAATTTTAAACTAACTGAATAAAAGTGTATAATTAATAAAATAACACATTTCAACTAATTTGAAATGTGCTATTTTTATGGATTTTTAAATTTTTGGTAGCGAAGGGGAGATTCGAACTCTCGACACCGCGGGTATGAACCGCGTGCTCTAGCCAACTGAGCTACTTCGCCATATCAGACTTGTATAATTATAATAAGTTTATGCAATTTTGTCAATAAAAAACAGAAAATTTTTAAAACTTTCTGTTTTTATATATTTATTCTTTACCTATTACTTTTTCTTCTTGTTTATCTTTTTTATTTCCTGCTTTTGCTTTTGCTTCTGCAGTATTTACTGTTACACCATATTTTTGTTTCATACTAGCTTCTACATTATCTACTTTGTCCATTTCTCTTAATTCCTGTAATAACTTTCTTTCCTCTGATGAAAGTTTTTCTTCACTTATTTCTTCGTCAGCAGGTTGGCTAGTAAATGCTTTTATAAAATTGATGAACCAATTTTGTTTTGTTTTTGTCATAATTTATATTCTTAAAAAATTTTAAGAATTTTTTCACCTCTTTTATATAAAATTACATAATTCTATATATAGTTTACCATAAATTAATCACTTTGTCAAATTAATTCATGTAATCTCTAAGCTTTTTACTTCTGCTTGGGTGTCTTAATTTTCTTAATGCTTTTGCTTCTATTTGTCTTATTCTTTCACGTGTTACCATAAATTCACGTCCTACTTCTTCAAGAGTTCTTGCTCTTCCATCTTCTAGACCGAATCTTAATTTTAAAACTTTTGCTTCTCTTGGTGTTAATGTATCCATTACTTCTTCTAGTTGTTCTTTTAAAAGAGTATATGCTGCAGAATCTTGTGGAGCTGGGCTATCTTCGTCTTGAATAAAATCTCCTAAATGGCTGTCATCTTCTTCACCTATTGGTGTTTCTAATGATACTGGATCTTGAGCAATTTTTTGAATTTCCATCACCTTTTCTACTGGTATTTCCATTTCAGCTGCAATTTCGTCAGGTGTTGGCTCTCTACCCATTTGTTGTAATAGATGTCTTGATGTTCTTATTAATTTGTTTATTGTTTCTACCATATGAACTGGTATTCTTATTGTTCTTGCTTGGTCAGCTATTGCTCTTGTAATAGCTTGTCTAATCCACCATGTAGCATAAGTACTAAATTTATACCCTTTTTTATAATCAAATTTCTCTACAGCTTTTATTAGTCCCATGTTTCCTTCTTGAATTAAATCTAAAAATAGCATTCCTCTACCTACATATTTTTTTGCAATACTTACAACTAATCTTAAGTTTGACTCTGCAAGTTTTTGTTTTGCTTCTTCATTTCCTTCTAGAACTTCTTTTGCAAGTTGTAATTCTTCTTCAAAACTTAATAGTGGTATTTTTCCAATTTCTCTTAAATACATTCTAACAGGGTCATCTATATTAACCCCCTCAAAATTCATTGTATTTATATCATCTAATTTTAAATCTTCAACTTCTTCTAAATCTTCTATATCAGGCTCTTCATCTAAATCATCTTTTAATACATCTACTCCAAACTCTTCGAAGGCATCAAAAACTTTATCAATTTGTTCAGGATTTATATCGCCTAATTGTGTAGCAAGTTCTCCATAAGTTATCTGTCCTTTTTCCTTTGCTTTTTGCAATATATCCTTAACTTTTTTATTTGTATCATCTTCAGTTTTGGCTTTTTCTGGCTGTTCTTCTTTTATTTCGCATTTTTCTTCTTTCTTTGTATCCTCTATTTTATCCTCTTTTACTTCTTTTACTTCTTTTACTTCTTTTTCTTTTTCTATCTTTTCTGTTTTCTTTTCTTCTTTTTTATCTTCTATATTTTTTGTTTGTTTAGATTCTTCTTTTACTTTTTTTGTTTTTGACTTCTCTTTTGCTTCGTTTTTTTCTTCAACTTTTTTTACTTTTTGTTTTGTTTTTTTGCTATCTTGTTTTAGTTCTTCTACTGTTTCTTTTTCTTTATCCTCTTTTTTTACTCTTCCCATTTATATACCTCCTACTTCATTTGAGCCAAATCCGCGATTATATTATGTAATTCTTTTTCCAAATTATTAATCGTTTCTTTATCTATATTTTTATCATTTAATAAATTAATTATTTCTTTTTTTCTTGTTGTTAGTTTTTCCTTTTTATAATTATTTATTAAATCTTCAATAGCTTTTTTATCATCTTTTATTTCGTAATCCTCTGCCATTATTCCTGTTAATATGCTTATAATGTTTTCATTATCATTAAAAATTTCTAATATGTTATTTATATTACTATTTCCTTTTTCAAATTCTTCATACAATACTTGCATTATTTTTTTATTTTCTTCTTTTTTAAAATCTTCTGGTGATAAAATATCTTTTATTAGATTGTAAATTTTAGTTTTTCCACTTAGTAGTATTCCTATAATCATATTTTCCCTTTTTACTAGGCTTTCTGGTAAAATATTTTCTTTTTTGTTTGTAATACTACTTTTTTTATAATTACTTTCTAATGTTTTTCTGCCTTGATTTCTTAAATGATTTATTTTATTTATTTCTGCATATATTGCCTCTTTTGAAACATCATATTCTCTAGAAATTTTGTCTATATATACTTCTTGTTCCATTCTATTGTCTACTGTACTTACTAGCTTTGCTATTTCATTTAAAAATTTTATTTTATCATTTACATTGTTTAAATCTAAATCTTTTTTTAATACTTTCGTTTTAAATTCTACTAAAGAAATTGCTTTATCTACTAAATTATTAAATCTGCCATTGCCATACTTTATGACATATTCATCTGGATCTTTTGCACCATCCATTTGAAGTATTCTTATATCACAGCCTAAGTTATTTAATATTTCTAATCCTCTTAATGTTGCAGCTTGTCCTGCTGAATCCGAATCATAAGATATTATAACTTTTTCTGCATATTTTCTAAGCAATCTTCCTTGAGCTTCTGTAAGTGCTGTTCCACACGATGCAACTACATTTTCTATTCCTCTTTGATGAAGTGATACAACATCCATGTAGCCTTCTACTATAATTAGTTTTTCTAATTTACCCTTTTTTGCTATATTTAATCCATATAAATTTCTGGCTTTACTGTATACTATATTTTCTGGTGAATTTATATATTTTGGAAGTGAATTGTCAAGAACTCTTCCTCCAAAGGCTATATATCTATTTCTTACATCTTGTATTGGAAATATTAGTCTGTTTTTGAATCTGTCAACAAAACTATTTCCTTTTTTATTTACTAAATCAGATGCTAATATTTCTTCATCTGTAAAGCACTTTTCTTTTAAAAATTTATATAAATTACTATTTATTGGCGCATATCCTATGCAATAATCTTTTAAAGTTTTATTGTCTAATTTTCTTTTCTTTACATATTCTTGAGCTGGTTTTGAGATATCTTTATATAGCATTTCATGATAATACATCGCCGATTCTTTATTTATTTCATATACTTTTTCTTTTAGTTGTTGTCTTTTTGCATCTTCTCCATCATCTAATGTAGGAAGTGTAATTCCAGCTCTTTCTGCTAAAGTTTCTATGCTTTCTTTAAAATCTATATTTTCAATTTTGCTTATAAAATGAAAAACATTGCCTCCTGCTCCGCATCCAAAGCAATGAAAAATTTGTTTATCTGGTGATACAGAAAAAGAAGGTGTTTTTTCTTTATGGAATGGACATAATCCAAAAAAGTTTCTACCACTTCTTTTTAATATTACATATTGTGATATTATATCTACTATATCGTTACTGTTCTTTATATCCTCTATTAATTCCTCACTATATCTCACCATTTTTTAGCGCCTTTCTTTTACATAATAATATTATTCGACAACCAATTTTGAAATCCTTCCTAAATTACATAAATCAAAAAAATCCTAAACGAATTAGGATTTTTTTATTTTAAATTTTATTAGTTTTGTACTCCGTTAAAAGGAATGAATTTTTTAACAATGTTATCTGGTGATTTAACTGAAATATTTTTGCTATATTCTACAAATGAGTTATTTATTGTATTGTTAACCATTTCTTCCATTTCATCTTTATTAGCATTGTTTGCAAGTGTTAATTCGCTAACTAATATTTGTTTTGCATTTAATAGCATCTTTTTCTCTCCTGTTGAAAGACCTTTTTCTTTTTGTTTAAAACTTAAATTTCTTACAACATCTGCTACTTCATATACGTCTCCACTTTTCATTTTTTCCATGTTGTCTCTATATCTTTTATTCCAATTCATATCCATTTGTGTAGAATCTGTTTCTAATACTTTGAATACATCGCCTGCTGTTTCTTTATCTATAATATCTCTTACTCCAATTCCTTCTGCTTTTGATGTAGGAACCATAACTTTTACTTCACCTGGCATTTTAATTATGTAGTAAGATTGTTTCTCTCCTAAAATATCCTTTTCCTCGATACCTTCAATTGTACCTGCCCCATGCATTGGGTATACAACTTTATCACCAACATTAAACATATAAGTCACTCCTTTTTTTGATCTTCTTTTTTCTCTCTCGACCTTTTTAATTATACCACATTTTTTAATGTAAGTCAAAGGAATTTTTGGAATATTTTACATAAAATTTTAAGAGTAATTTATTCTACTTACTATTTAGCATTTTCAATTATTTATTAGTTGAACCAAAGCCTCCAGTTCTTTCTCCTGCTGCTATATCGTCATCAGTTACTAAATATTTTTGGAAAATTGCTTGTCCAATTCTTTCTCCTTTTTTTATTTCTACATCTTCATCTTTAAAGTTAAAAAATGCAAACATTATATGTCCATCATTGTCAGGATTTCCATAATAATCGCTATCTACTACTCCTATACTGTTAGCTAGTATTAATCCTTTTTTTCCAGGATTAGAGCTTCTGTTTGCAAGAATTAATACTTCATCTTGCTGCATATATGCTTTCAATCCTGTTTTTACTAATACTGGTTTTTGTCCTGGCTTAAATGCTGGAACAACACAGTCCTCTGCAGCTTCTACATCATATCCTGCTGAATTTCTAGTTGATCTTACTGGTAAGTTTATATTTGCATTTTCAAATCCTTTTGCTATTTCAAATCCACGTTTTTTATCCATAACTTATATACCTCTTTTCTTAAAATTAATTCTTTTACATTATATATTTTTTGACGATATGTGTCAATTATTTATATTTTTTCATATATTATTAACAAGAAGCTGAATACACAGCAAATGCTTTTGGAGGATTTAATGGAAAATATAACTTTAGATAAATTAAATATAAATAAAAATGCTACAATTCTGAACTTAAATTGCAATGGTGACCTGCGAAGAAGATTATTAGATTTAGGTTTAGTAAATGGAACTGATATAAAAGCAATTTTTAAAAGTCCTATGGGCAATCCTATAGCTTATGAAGTAAGGGGAACTACTATTGCTCTAAGGAAAGAGGATTCTAAATTAATAAAAATTAAAATTTAAATTTGGGGATAAGTCATTTTTTCTATATTCAAAATCATGGAAAAAATAACTTGTCCTCAAAATCACGTTTTAATATATATTTCATACATTATATGGAGGTGATTTTATGGGTCTTACTTCTAGCTCTACTGGTAGTAAATTACTAAATGATGATATAGAAGTTTTAAAAAATAAATGTGATTATACTATTGCAATTGCAGGTAACCCAAATGTAGGTAAAAGTACTGTTTTTAATTCTCTTACAGGACTTCATCAGCATACTGGAAATTGGCCTGGAAAAACAGTAAGTAATGCAATGGGTATTACTAATTTCATGGATAAAGATTTTCTTTTAGTGGATATTCCTGGTACATATTCTATTATGTCTAATTCTCAGGAAGAAGAAATTGCAAGAGATTATATATGTTTTGGAAATCCGGATTGTACTGTTGTTGTGGTTGATAGCACTTGTTTAGAAAGAAATTTGAATCTCGTTTATCAAGTATTAGAAATTACAAATAAGGTTGTAGTTTGTGTTAATTTGCTTGATGAAGCTAAAAAGAAAGGTATTGAAATCGATTTAGATAAATTATCTTCTGAGCTAGGTGTTCCTGTTGTTGGAACAATTGCAAGGAAGAAAAAAACTTTAAAAACCTTAATGCAATCTATTTATAACGTATGCAATTCAAATATGGATAAAAAATATTTTAAAATGAATTATGGAAATATAGTTGAAAAAGCTATTACTATGTTAGAAAAAGATGTAAAAGAAGAATTAAAAGGTCATAATTTTGATAATTATAGATGGCTTACATTAAAATTATTAGAGGGCAATAGAAAAATCATATCTTCAATAGAAAGGTATTTAGGTCTAAAATTATTAGGCAATGAAAATATTAAAAATAGCTTAGCTAAAGCTAAAGAGTTTTTGATAAAAAATGAAATGGGATCATCTTGTTTTAAAGATAAAATTGTTTCTATTATAATGTTTAATAGTGAAAATGTTGCTATGAAAGTTACGACATATAAAAGAATAGACTATAACAATAGAAATAAAAAAATAGATAAGATTCTTACTTCAAAACTTACTGGTATTCCAATAATGCTTCTGTTTTTCGCATTAATATTTTGGATTACTATTACTGGGGCAAATTATCCTTCACAATTACTGTCTGATTTTTTTAACTTTATTGAGGGAAAACTAGTTAATCTGTTTGAATTTTTAAATAGTCCTGCTTGGCTTACATCAGTTTTAGTTTATGGTATGTTTAGGACTTTGGCTTGGGTTGTAGCTGTTATGCTTCCACCTATGGCAATATTTTTCCCATTGTTTACAATTTTAGAGGATTTAGGGTATCTTCCAAGAATTGCGTTTAATTTAGATGGCTTTTTTAGGAAAGCCTGTACTTCTGGAAAGCAGGCACTTACTATGTGCATGGGAGTAACAAAGTTGGAGTTTTTTATAATCAGTCTTTTTGTTTTGCACTATTTGACTGATTTGCCTGGGTTCTTGCAGACTACCAATATTTATTATTTTATTTCCTGCAAGTATTATTTTTAATTCTGCCTCTTTTATGTTTTCTTTTTCTATTACAATAATTTTATCAAGTAATTCTTCTATGTAATTTTCTAGATTTTCTTTTGTTATATCTAACTCTTTTGTAATATTTTCTTTTAGCATTTTATTATACTGTTTCTTATCTTCTACTTTTACTTTCTTACTTTCTATTTCCTTTAATTTTAGCTTTATTTGCTCAATTTGTTTTTCAATAATTACTTTCTTGTTTGACAAATC
>CANQZZ010000012.1 GCA_947628465.1 uncultured Clostridia bacterium | reverse complement strand
ATATTTTTATCTTGATTAAGTTGATATAATGATATATAATACTAAATAAATTAAGAAACAATTTAAGTAATAAATAGAAGGAGAGTTAAAATGAGAATATTAAAAGATTTTAAAATACCAGATTTTAAATTTCCAAAATTTAAAATGAAAAATGTTGAAAACATTGATGAAGTAAAGGTAGATTATGAAGCAATAGAAAAGAAACAAAAGGAGTCAAAAGGAAAAAATAAATATTATGAGCAATCACATTATAAAACAATAAAAGAAGTATTTATAAGGTCAAGAGAAAAATATGCAGATAAGGTATTTATATTAGAAAAATTCAATCCTAAAGAAGCATTTACTGAAATTACATATAAACAATTTACAGATGATGTAATTGCATTAGGAACAGCTCTTACAAATAAATACAATTTAAAAGATGAAAGAGTAGTTATTCTTGGTGAGAATACTTATGATTGGTATGTATCATATATGGCAATGCTTTGTGGAGTAGGAATAGCAGTTCCAACAGATAAAGAATTACCAGCAAACGAAATGGAAAACGTAATAGATAGAGCTAAAGCAACAGCAGTTATTTACTCTGGTAAAAAGAAAGAGATAATTAAAAAAATAGAAAACAATCTTCCACAAGTTAAATATTTTATTCAAATGAATTCTGATGAAAAATTATCAGGAAGAGATGTAGGATTTAATACAATACTTGATGAAGGTAGAAAAATGGTAGAAGATGGCGACGATTCTTTCATGAAAATTGAAATAGACCCAGAAGAATTTAAAGTATTAATATTTACATCTGGAACAACTTCAAATTCAAAAGGAGTAATGCTTTGCAATAGAAATTTAGCTGAAAATATTAATGCAGTAAGCCCTTACGTAAAACTAGATGAAAATGATAGATTCTTCTCAGTATTACCACTTCATCATACTTATGAATCTTCAATAGGATTTTTATTACCACTTGCTACAGGATCTTCTATTGCAGTATGTCAAGGACTTAAATATATTGTTCCAAATTTAAAGGAAACACAGCCAACAGCAATGCTTGCAGTTCCATTATTAATAGAAAGCTTATACAAAAAAATAAATGCTACAATTGAAAAAAGTGGTAAAGCAGGACTTGTAAATTCTATGATACATGTAACAAATGCTTTAAAAAGTGTAGGAGTAGATATAAAGAAAAAAGTATTTGCAGAGATTTATGAGAATTTAGGAGGAAAAATAAGAATAATAGTATCTGCCGCAGCTCCTATTGATGCAAAAATAGGAAAATGGGTACAAGATATAGGAATAAGCTTCTTGCAAGGTTATGGACTAACTGAAACAGCTCCAATTGCAGCGTTAACACCAGAATTTGAGCCAAAAGTAGGATCAGCAGGAAAAGCAGTTGTATGTGCAGAAATGAAAATCAACAATCCAAATGAAAATGGTGAAGGTGAAGTATTAATTAAAAGTGAAACTTTAATGATTGGATATTATGAAGATGAAGAAGCAACTAAAGAAGTAATAAAAGTAGATGAAGATGGAAACAGATGGTTCAATTCAGGAGATGTTGGATACTTAGATGATGATGGATTCTTATTTATAACAGGAAGAAGTAAAAATGTTATAGTAACTCAAAATGGTAAAAATATATATCCTGAGGAAATAGAATTACTACTTGGAAATGTACCTGAAATAAAAGAATGCATGGTATATGGAAAAGAAGTAGAAGGCGAAAAAGAATTAGTAATCTCAGCTAGAGTAATTCCAGACTATGAAAAAATTGAAGAAGAACATGGAAAAGATTTAACAGAAGAACAAATTCATGATATCATTTGGGAAAAAATTAAAGAAGTAAATCATAAATTAACTTCATATAAAGCAATTAAAAACCTAGAAATAAAGAAAGATGAGTTTATTAAAACAACTACAATGAAAATAAAACGTTATGCTGAGTTAGAAAAAAATAAATAGAAATGTTACAATTGTGTGACATTTTACAAAATAAAATTTTTTCTATTGACAGAATACTTTATAATGTATTAAAATGATACTGAAATAATTTACAAATGTTATTAAGTCCTATTAGACATTTTGTAGAAAAAAGAGATTACTTAGGACAAAGGAGGGGAGTTTACAATGCTTTTTTTTCATAAACCAGGCATAGTAAACGTAAAAATGATAATTACAGAAGAAAAAATTTTATCAAATATTGATAAAGTACAAAAAATGATTAATCCAAACAGTAAAAAACAAATTATTCAATTAGAGGAAGATGCTTTCTTTAAGGATTTAATAGATTCAATAAAAACATATTTAATAGAATATCCAAAAAAGAAAAATTTTCCTGCAAGTGTATACAAGGCAGCTTATGGCTTAGTAGAATTTGCTACAAATCAATTCGAAGAAAACACTAAGGAAATAGAAAGATTAATTAGACAAAGAGAACACAATATTGCTAAAGCAAGTGAATTAAAAGAAGTATTTGAAGCAGTTCAATCTAAGGACAAAGAATGGAAAACAAGAGTAAAACAAATAAGTAGTGTTATGTCTGAAGATGTAATACAAGCTTTAATAATAGTAGGAAAAGATAAAGCAAAGAAACCAGAAGATTATGAAGATGCTATAAAATTAATAAAAGCAAGAATATCAAATCTTGAAGGAAATTTACATATTGAAATAGATATGGAAAGAATAGAAGATAGGAGCAAAGCTTTAAGTTACATAGGAATCGAAATAGCAGAAGCTCTAAAAGGAATACCTACACCAGTAGAGACTCCTGAAAAAGTAGAAGAAAAATCAACAAAACAAGTAGTAGAAGAAAATGCTGTAGCAGAGCAAAATTCATATATTGAAGAAACAAGATTTGAAGTTAAACCATCATTGTGGGAGAGAATAAAAAATAGTAAAGTTGTAAGAACAATTTCATGTATATTGAAGATAAGAGTAAGATTAGATATCCCAGCACTTCCAGAGGGTAGAGAAAATAACAACTAAAATAAAAAAATACAGGTCGGAAGTTATTTCCGACCTATTTTTATATAAAACGGAGGAGTTTTTATGAGTAAATATGATGAACAATATTTAGACTTAGTTGAAAGAATTTTAAAAGATGGATATTATGACCAGAATAGAACAGGTATTGCAACATATAAATTGCCACATCAAATATTACAATTCAATTTAGAAGAAGAGTTTCCAATACTTACAACAAAATATGTTGCATTTAAGGCAGCAGTAAAAGAGTTATTATGGATATTTCAAAAACAATCAAATAAGATAAGTGACCTACATGAGCAAAATGTACATATTTGGGATGAATGGGAAATGGAAGATGGAACAATAGGAACATCTTACGGATGGATTGTTAAAGAATTTAATCAAGTAGATAAATTAATACATCAATTAAAAACAAATCCTCAAGACAGAAGAATGTTAATAAATTTATGGCAAATACCATACTTAGATACAGGAGCTCTGTATCCATGTGTATTTAATAGTTGTTGGGATGTAACTGCTGGAAAACTAAATTGTATGCTTACAATAAGGTCAAACGATATACCTTTAGGACATCCATTTAATGTTACACAATATGCAGTATTTGTTCATCTACTTGCACAAGTTACAAATTTAAAACCGGGCTTGCTTACAGTATGTATTAGCAATGCTCACATCTATGAAAATCAAGTAGATGGAATGAAAGAGCAATTATCAAGAAGGGACAAGGCTTATCCTGCACCAAAACTTTGGATAAATCCAGAGATAAAAGATTTTTATGACTTTAAGCCTGAAGATATCGAACTTATAGATTACAAACATTTAGGAAAAATAAAAATGGATGTAGCAGTCTAAAAGGAGGAATATATGTTATCAATAATAGTTGCAATAGCAAATGAAAATGTAATAGGAAAAGATAATAAATTAATTTGGCATATACCTGAAGATTTAAAAAGATTTAAAGAAATAACATCAGGTCATAAAATAATAATGGGAAGAAAAACTTTTGAATCTTTAGGCAGAATATTACCAAATAGAAAACATATTATTTTGTGTAATGACATGGAAATGAATTTAAATAATGAAAGTGTAGAAGTTTTAGATGACATATCAAAATTAGATAAATATATAAATTCTGATGAAGAATGTTTTGTTATAGGTGGCGCAACTATATATAAATTACTTATGCCTTATGCAAATAAAATGTATATTACGAAAATAAATCAAAGTTTTGATGGAGACGTTTATTTTCCAGAAATAAAAGAAGAAGTATGGAAAGAAATATCAAGAGAAAAGGGATTAAAAAATGCTGAAAATCCTTTTGATTATGAATATATTACATATGTAAGAAAATAAATTAAAAAGACATCAAATGAAAAGTTAAATGCAAAAATTAAAAAAATGATAAAAATTTAAATTTTAGTATTGACATAGCGCGAAAAATATTTTATAATAAATTTCGCGTTGACAAATGCTCCATTAGCTCAGTTGGTCAGAGCAACCGGCTCATAACCGGTGGGTCCAAGGTTCGAATCCTTGATGGAGCACCATTTTTATGTAATGGTAATTAAATATTTGGGTAGGTGGCCGAGTGGCTAAAGGCGGCAGACTGTATTCTTTGATTTAAAAATCAAAAATCATAATTTGCAGCCCATATAAGTGATTATATGGTGAAAACTAGGCTAATTCGGGGAAGTCTTAACAGATTATGCTGATGATAATCCCGAGCTAAAGATTTATTCTTGAGTGTAGAGACTTTATACCTGGCATCTTATACAAGATGAAGAGAAAGTCCAGACTACAAACATATTTTATGGTAGTGAAAACTATAGTAGTAAGAAATCTGTTCTCATATGAGTACGATGGTTCGAATCCATCCCTGCCCACCAAAAAATCATAGCTAAGCTATGGTTTTTTATTTTGCAATTTAAATAATTTTAAAAATATTAAAAAAATATATTGACAAAAAGGAAAAATAGTATTAATATTTATACAAACAAATATTTGTATAAGGAGCTGATTTTATTGAAAGAATTAGAGAAAAATAATAAAACATTTGAAGAGATTAAACATGTTGATGAAAATGGAGTTGAGTTTTGGTATGCTAGAGAGTTGCAAACTGTTTTAGATTATAAAGAGTGGAGAAAGTTTAATGGTGTAATTGAAAAAGCGAAGGCAGCCTGTCAAAATAGCGGTATAAGTGCATTTGAGCATTTTGTCGGAGCCGACAAAATGGTTCAAATTGGTTCAGGAGCTTATAGAGAACAAATTGACTACAAATTAACACGTTATGCTTGTTATTTAATAGCACAAAATGGGGATAGTAGAAAAAAAGTAATTGCCATTGCACAAACATATTTTGCAGTTCAAACTAGAAAACAAGAAATTAGTGAAAAAGAATATAGTATGCTAACTGAAGAGGAAAAGAGGTTTTACCAAAGAGATTTAACAAGAAGAGGTAATTATTCACTTAATCAAGCAGCTAAAAAAGCAGGGGTTAAAAATTTTGATAAATTTCATAATTATGGATATAAAGGGTTATATAATGGTGAAACAGCTGATGATATTGCAAAAAGGAAAGGATTAAGATATAGAGAAGATATTTTAGACAATATGGGAAGTGATGAATTAATTGCAAATTTATTTAGAATTTCTCAAACAGAACAAAAATTAAAGAAGGATAACATACAAAGTGAAAGAGAAGCTGATATAACTCATTATAATATTGGAAAAATTGTAAGAAAAGCAATAAAAGAAGCAGGCCGGAACTATGCCAGAAAATTTGCCAACACCTGAAAAAAGTTTAAAACAATTAGAGAAAGAAAATAAGAAATATTTAAAGGAAAAGTAAAGTTGACATCTATTTTTTTAGATAGTATAATGACTTTGCTAACTAAAAAATTAGTAAAAGAAGCTATAGATAGAAATATGTTTGTTTAAGAAATGGAGATGTTATATATGAAAGTATTATTAGTAAATGGGGGACCCCATAAAAGTGGATGTACATATACTGCATTAAATGAAATAGCAAAAGAGTTAAATAATGAAGGAATTGAAACTGAAATATTTTGGATAGGTATCAAACCTATAGCTGGATGCATCGCATGTCACAAATGTTCTGAAATAGGAAAATGTGTATTTAATGATGTTGTAAATGAATTTGCACAAAAAGCTCAAGAAGCAGATGGATTTGTTTTTGGTAGTCCTGTTCATTATGCGGCAGCTTCAGGAGCAATAACTTCATTTATGGATAGACTTTTTTATTCAAACTTTTCAAACCCAGATATGTTTAGACTAAAACCCGCAGCTGCAATAGTATCAGCAAGAAGAGCAGGAACAACTGCTACTTTTGACCAATTAAATAAATATTTTAGTATGAATCAAATGCCTATTATTTCATCAAGATATTGGAATATGGTACATGGAGGAACACCTGAAGAAGTAAAAGAAGACAAAGAAGGAATGCAAATAATGAGAATACTTGGCAAAAATATGGCATATTATTTAAAATGTATTGAAGCTGGAAAAGAAAAAGGTATAAAAGAGCCAGAATTAGAAGAAATAACATTTACAAATTTTATTAGATAAATTATAAAAGTAGTTCATATATATAGAACTACTTTTTTGTACAAAAAATCATTGAAAACTAAAACCTAATAATATATAATTAGTATAAATTTGAGCATAATAAGGCAAGGAGGTAAAAAATGAGTGATAATGTAAATATTCAAGAGATGATTGACAAATTAGTAAAAAATGCTAATAAGGCTTTAGAAGAATATATGAAACTAGACCAAAAGCAAGTAAATAACATTGTATACAATATGGCACTTGCAGGATTAGACCATCACACAGAACTTGCAAAACTTGCAGTAGAAGAAACTGGTAGAGGAGTATACGAAGATAAAGTTATAAAAAATATATTTGCAACAGAATATATTTGGCACTCTATAAAATATGAAAAAACTGTTGGAGTAGTTGAAGAAAATGAACTAGAAGGATACGTTGAAGTTGCAGAACCAATAGGTGTAATTGCAGGTGTAACACCTGTTACAAATCCAACATCTACAACAATGTTTAAATCTTTAATATGTGCCAAAACAAGGAATCCTATAATATTTGGATTTCATCCATCTGCACAAAAATGTTCTGTAAGAGCTGCAGAAATTTTAAGAGAAGCAGCAATAAAGGCAGGAGCACCCAAAAATTGTATTCAATGGATAGAAGTACCATCAATAGAAGCAACAAGCGCTCTTATGAATCATCCGGGAGTATCTTTAATACTTGCGACTGGTGGTTCAGGAATGGTAAGGGCTGCATATAGCTGTGGAAAACCAGCTTTAGGAGTTGGACCAGGTAATGCACCATGTTATATAGAAAAAACAGCAAAACTAAAAAGAGCATGTACAGATTTAATGCTTTCAAAAACATTTGACAACGGAATGATATGTGCATCAGAGCAAGCAGTTATAGTTGATAAAGAAATTCATGAAGAATTTGAAAAATACATGAAAGAAAATAATTGCTATTTCTTAAATGATGAAGAAATTAAGAAAGTATCAGACTATGTTATAAATCCAGAAAAACAAAGTGTAAATTCAGAAGTAGTTGGAAAACCAGCTGAATGGATAGCAAAACAAGCTGGAGTATCAGTTCCAGAAAAAACAAAAATATTAATTGCAAAATTAAATG
Source organism: uncultured Clostridia bacterium (assembly GCA_947628465.1). The sequence continues at coordinate 14,700 of CANQZZ010000012.1, read as the reverse complement.
ATGTAGGAGCAGATTATCCTTTATCTAGAGAAAAATTATCACCAGTTCTTGCATATTTTGTTGTAAAAAATCATAAAGAGGGATTTGAAAAATGCGAAAAAATGTTAGAGTTTGGAGGACTTGGACATTCTGCAATAATTCATAGTGAAGATGATGAAGTAATAGAAGAATTTGGAAAGCAAATGAAAGTAGGAAGAATAATAGTAAATTCACCATCATCACAAGGTGCGATAGGAGATATATATAATACAAACACACCATCACTTACATTAGGTTGTGGGTCTTATGGGAAAAATAGTACAACATCAAATGTATCAACACAAAATCTAATAAATAGAAAAAAAATTGCGAAAAGGAGAGTTAATATGCAATGGTTTAAAATTCCACCAAAAATTTATTTTGAAAAAAATGCAATACAATATCTAGAAAAAATGAATAACATATCAAGAGCATTTATAGTAACAGATCCAACAATGGTAAAACTAGGATATGTAGATAAAGTTTTATATTATTTAAGGAAAAGAGAACAATATTGTCACTCTAGAATATATTCGGATGTAGAGCCAGACCCAGATGTAGACACAATAATGCGTGGAGTAGAAGAAATGAGAGAATTTAATCCAGATGTTATAATAGCTGTTGGCGGAGGTTCTGCAATAGATGCAGCAAAAGGTATGTGGCTATTTTATGAGCATCCAGACGCTACATTTGATGGATTAAAACAAAAATTTATGGATATAAGAAAAAGGGTTGTAAAATTTCCTAACTTAGGAGAAAAAGCAAAATTTGTTGCAGTACCAACAACTTCTGGAACAGGAAGTGAAGTAACTGCATTCTCAGTAATAACAGATAAGAAAAATGGAAATATAAAATATCCTTTAGCAGATTATGCTTTAAGACCAGATGTTGCAATAATAGATCCTCAATTTGTATTATCACTTCCAAAGAGTGCAACAGCAGATACTGGAATGGATGTATTGACACATGCATTAGAAGCTTATGTATCTAATATGGCAAGTGACTATACAGATGGCTTAGCACTTCAAGCAATAGATATAGTATTTGATTATTTAAAAAGAGCTTATGACAATGGCGAAAATGATATTGAAGCAAGAGAAAAAATGCATAACGCAAGTTGTATTGCAGGAATGGCATTTACAAATGCTTTCTTAGGATTAAATCATAGTATGGCTCATAAATTAGGTGGAGAATATCATATACCACATGGAAGAGCAAATGCAATTCTTCTTCCTTATGTAATAAAATATAATTCAGAAAAGCCAACAAAATTTGCAGCATTCCCAAAATATGAATATTTTATAGCAGATAAAAAATATGCAAAGGCAGCAAAATTTGCAGGAGTAGCTGGCAAGACTGATGAAGAAAGTATAAATAACTTAATAGAAGCTATTAAACAATTAATGAGAGATTTAAATATGCCAATGTCAATAAAAGAATGTGGAGTACCAGAGGATGTATTCATGGCAAATCTACAAGGATTAGCAGAACGTGCACATGATGATCAATGTACAGGTGCAAATCCAAGATATCCATTAGTTGAAGAAATTAAAGAGATATACAAAAAAGCTTATTATGGCGAATAAAAACAAAAAGGCATTGCTTTTGTGCAATGCCTTTTTGTTTAGAGGTAACAATTGTTAGGAAAAATTAATGAATTCAAGTTTTACTTTGTCTGGATGGTTTTTGCTACTATTCCTTACCCGAGCAATAACTTTATCGAGATAATGTACTGAAACATGCTTTGGAATATTTATTATTGCTAGAGTGTTAGGATTAATGTATGCAAAACGTCCTTCACTATTTGAATTAATGCGGTTTAATATGGTTACTTCTAATACATTACCAGGTGATAATACAAAAGCCATGTTTTCAAATTGACTTTTATAATCAAGACAGACATGAAATTTTTTTTCATCAAAGCCTGTAATCTTGACTGGTAAAAAATCACCGATTTCCATGCCAAGATCTGAGGAGTTTCTCAATCGAGAGGCACATAAATTTCTGCAATGTATTAATCCACAAATTCCATGTCCTGCATCGACAAAGATTCCAAAACTTGAAAAACTTGTAATGCAACAAGTAATAGTTTGACCATTTAATGATAAAATCTCTTGAAAAGAATTTAACATGTTATCTCGTCTTGACAGGGCAATTACATATTGATTATTGATGAACTCAATTTTTTTAACCATGACACAAATTGGAGCTCCGATAATATATCGGGCATTTGCAGTCAATTTGAATTCATCATAAAAAGCAGGATAAACACTTAATTCTGCGGCTGGAATAAATCCAAAGTAGCCATTACCTAGGTCAACTTTCATAGTGCGATTACTTGAATCCCACAAAACGGGTATTCCAACGATAAATTGATTCTCGTTTTGTGCTTGAATGATTTTGTCAATAGACATGTTAGTGTCTAAATGATAAAACCGTTCAGGATTAATTTTTTGCTTTCCTTTCATTTTAAAAACCTCCATAAATAATTTAGCAACATATTATGTTACTACAATTATTTTATCAATAAAATAAATAAGTGTCAATATTAGAAAAATTTTTAAAAAAGTGTAACACAATTTTTTCTCTTGCATAATATACGATATAACATATAAATTAAGGGGGTAAACATTATGCCAGATGAAAGAAATTGTGGATGTGGATGCAATAATGGAGTAGGAGGATTATTTAACGGAAATGACTGTTCGATATTATTCTTTATAATAATATTCTTACTACTATTTACAAGTTGCGGATGCAATAGAGGATGTGGAATTTAATTTATACTTATTTCAGAAACAAGGAGCAATTTAGCTCCTTGTTTTTTTGCTACAAAATATTACTAGAATGTTACAAATATATGACATATCAATATTTTTTCAGCATTTCCTTGACTTGTATTTTGGGTTGCGATATACTTTAAATGAATAAAAATAACTTTAGAAAAGTATTAACGAGGATATAAAAATGCAAAAAAATATTTATTATAAATTTAATAAAAAAGCTATATGTATTTTGCTTCTTTTAATTATTGTATATAGCACATTTGCTTTTATACCTAGTATAACAATTAAAACTTATGCGGCAAATAAAACATATACATATAGTAATAGTAAAAATGATTTACCATCTAATTTTGAGTCTACATATCCAGGATACTTATCACTTTTAAAAAAATTAGCAAAAGAACATCCAACATGGACATTTAAATTATACGAAACAGGTTTGCAATGGGATGAAGTAATAAACAGTGAGTATCAAGGACATGGAGGTTCACCAAAAAATTTAGTTCCTAAAAGTTATTCATCATCATGGATTTGTTCTATATGTGGAAACAAAGCATATGACAACGGAAGTTGGAGATGCGCTTCAAGAGGTGCAATAGAGCATATCATGGATCCAAGAAATTCGTTAAATGACGCTAATATTTTTGAGTATTTGCTATTATCTTATGACAAAAGTATAACTCAAGCACAAGTATCAACAATGGCAAGTAAAATATCATATTTAAATACAGATGCTATTAAAAAAGCAATATTTACAGTAGGTAAAGAATCTAATATAAATCCATTTTATATTATAGGAAAAATACTTCAAGAGCAAGGAAGTAATGGTTCTGTATTATGTGCAGGAAAAGGATATAAAGGAGAGTATGTAGGAGTTTATAACTTATTTAATGTAGGAGCATCTGGAAATACATCTGATGAGGTAATCAAAAATGGATTATCTTATGCACAGAAAAAAGGTTGGACAACACCTGAAAAATCATTAAGTGGTGGATTAGAAACAATAAAAGGTTATATAGATAGAGGACAGAATACATTATATTATCAAAAGTTTAATGTTGTATATAAACCATATTACCAATTACAATATGCACAAAATTTATTTGATGCACAGACAATTGGACAAACATTAAAAAAATATTATAACGATTCAAAATTATTGGACAGTTCATTTACATTCCAAATTCCATTATACAAAGGTATGCCTAAAACAGCAGTTAGCAGTCCATCTGTTACTTCAGTTAAAGGAGAACTTGCTTATGTAAATGCAAGTGGAGGATTAGCATTAAGATCTTCACCAGGAGGAGCAACAATAGCATATGTAGATGAAGGAACACAAGTAGTTATTACAAAAAGAGCTTCTGCAAAATCTGATGATGGATACTATTGGGACCAAGTATCAACTCCTCAAGGAACAGGATATATGGCAAGACAAGCTAAAGATGGAAGTAAAACATATTTAGTTTTAATAAGACAATATGAAGTAGATGGAAATAATATATTAGTTTCACCTGATGCAACAATAAAAACAATAGAAGGTGCAAAAAATACAAGTAAAACTTTTGGAACAGGTGCAAAAATTACTTATGAAGGAAAAACATACGAACTAGTAATGCTAGGAGATATAAATGGTGATGGAAAAATAAATTCAGGTGATTTGTTGAGATTGCAAAAACATCTTTTAAAAGTAATAACTCTAAAAGATTCTTATTTAAAATCTAGTGATGTAAATGGGGACAATAAAGAGAATTCAGGGGATTTATTAAAAATTCAAAAGCATTTACTTAAAGTATCAAGTATTACATTATAAAATTAAATTTTAATATAAATAAGGGAGTAAATTAAACATGAAAAAAATAATAAAAATATTCATATTATCGTTACTAATGGTAATAGCTACTATAAGTTTTAATTCAGTTAAAGCCGCTAGTGCTAGCATATCTGCATCGTCTACAAATGTATCTAAAGGCAAAACTGTAACCATTACAGCCAGTGTTAATGCAGGAGCATGGAATTTATCACTAAGTGGTGCTGGACAAAGTAAAGGTTTAGTAGGACAAACCAGTAAAGCATCAAATTCTTCTGCATCAACTAGTATTAGTTTTACACCTACAAAAACGGGAACATATACTTTTTATTTAACAGGTGATATTAGTGATTTTGTTACAGATGATACAACTGATATAAGCAAACAAATTACTATAACAGTAGTAGAGCCAACTTCTAATTCAGGAGGTACTTCATCAGGAGGAAGTAGTTCAAGTGGTTATTCAAATAGCTATTCTGGAACAACAACTACTAAGCCACAAGAAGTAGAAAAATCAAGTGATGATACATTAAGTGCATTATCTGTCAAAGAAGGAAAATTCACTCCAGAATTTAATAAAGATGTAAGAAAATATGAATTAAAAGTACCTTATGAATCAAAAGAAATTAATGTAACAGCAACTCCTAATGATTCAAAAGCAAAAGCAGAAGTAAAAGGAGACAAAGACTTAAAAGAAGGAGAAAACACTGTAACAATAACAGTTACAGCAGAAGATGGAAGCACATCTAATTATTTAATAGTAGTAACTAGAGCAAGAGTTCCACTTTCATTAGAATCTTTAGTTGTAAAATATGCAAACGAAAATGGTGAAATGCTAGAAAATCCATTAAATCCAGAATTTGCTCTTGATAAATTAGAATATACTTTAGAAGATATACCTTATTCAGTAGAAAATTTGTTAGTTGAGGCAGTTGCAAATCTTAAAGATGCAAATATTGATATACAAGGTGCAGAAAATTTACAAGTAGGAGAAAATACAATAACTATTACATTAAAAATAGCAGCAGAAGAAAATACAAAAGATAAAAAAGAAGGCGAAGAAGAGCCAAAAGAAGAAACAATTACATATACAATAAAAGTTAATAGATTAGAAAAACCAACATTAATGGCAAAGATTTCAAATTGGTTTAAAGGATGTATGGGAACAGTAGTTACTTGGTATGGAAATAATGAAGAGAAAGCAATAATAGGCGCTTTAGGAATTTGCAATATAGCATTACTTGGATTATCTATATATATAGTTGTAGACTATAAAAAATATAAAGACGTAATAGCAAAAGTTAAGAAAACAAAAGATATAAATAATGCTACAAGTGTAATTGATGAGATACATCAAAATACGACATCTTCTTCAGAGGAAAATATAGGTAATAGTAGCAAAGAGAATGTAAAATCAGGAAAACATTTCTAGTAATGAATTAAAAAAAATGGATGCTTAATTTGCATCTATTTTTTTGCACTAAATTTCTTAAAAACTATTGACAAAGAAAAAGCAAAGATATATGATTTAAATGCAAATAAGTAAACACAATGAAACATAACAATTTCAAAGCAGGGAATACTTTAAAGAGAACAAAATAGGTTATTCTAGCAACATTGTAGTGACAAAAAGAAAAAATAAAAAACGAATGAAAGGGGAAAAGAAACAAATGGCAAACAAAAAATTAAAAACAAAAAGAGGTATAACCTTAATAGCGCTAGTAATAACAATAATAGTAATGTTAATACTAGTAGCAGCAACAGTAACAGTAGCATTAAATGGAGGACTATTTAAATCAGCAAAGAAAGCAACAGTTGATACAGAATTAGCAAGAGAAGAAGAAAGTCAGCTTTCAAGTGGTAGAGTACTAATCGACAATGTATGGTATGACTCAATAGAAAATTATATAGCAGGAATTGAATCAGATGATCAAGGAGATGCAGTAACAGGGGCAGAAGCTTGGACAGAAGAAAAAGACGAAAGTGGAAATATAACAATAAAAAGAGGAAGTCAAACATTAAATATAGGAGACTATGTAGACTATACAACAGAAGAATCTCCTGAAACTCTATGGAGAGTATTAGGAGTAGAAAAAGGAAGATTATTACTAATGGCAGACTCAAATGTTCTAGATGAAAATAATTCAGAATTAAAAGTGGAACTATCAGGCTCAAATTGGGGGGAAGACGGAGAACCTTTAGTTAAAAAGCTAAATGAAGCGTGTAAACCTTATTTAAATGAAGAATATGCAGAAAGTATAAGAAGTATAAAAGTAGAAGATATAAATAATATAACAGGATACAATCCATTGTGCGAAGGAATAAAAAATCCAACAGATGAACAAATAAAATCTGGCTCAAAGTATGGTAAAGATCAACCCTACGAATATGGAAATAAGGTAAAATACACATGGAGTGAAAATGGATATGTAATGTATGACGATAGTGAAGGAATAAACAAACATATAAAGAAGAAAAGTACTTATTCAACTTTCACTATGCCGCCAAAGGGAGATAATTTAAGTACAGATGGATTAACGTTAGAAAGTGCGAATTATATGTACTATCCATATACATTAGCTAACGATAGTAGTGCTTCAGGTAGTGTAAAAGGAATATCAACAACAAGTGCAGCATATAAAATGATATTTGAGAACTCAAACGGAGCAAAAGAAGGTTATTTGCTTGCTTCTCCTTCGGTTGGTACGAACGACTATGTGGTCTGGTCTTTACGTGCGGTAAACCCGCTTGGGTACGTTAATGGTTATGTTCTTTGGTCATCTAAGGAAGGAGTGGTTACATCGTTGCTTGGCATTCGCCCAGTAGTTTCTCTAAAGTCCGATATAAATTTGACAAAGGATGAGGAAGTAGAAGAACAAAATGGAAGTGTAACATATAAATTAGGTAATTAAATATTGAAAAAACGGCGTGTCAGACCTTATGTCTGACCGCCATTTTTGGCACATGGTCTTATAATAATGGCAGTTACTAATATAGTGAAAATTATAAAAAGAAATTTAATTTCTATAATATTGCAAAGAACAAATAATTATAGTATACTAAATAAAGATTAAAGTCATGCTTCCATAGCTCAGTTGGTAGAGCAACAGATTCGTAACCTGTAGGTCGGCAGTTCAATTCTGCCTGGAAGCTCCAATTCTAGTGTATTCTAGACTTATCTTTTATACCCCTTTTTTAGGGGTTTATATAAAACCGCTATATTTAAATAATTTTAAGGGGTGAAAAACATGTTCAAACTTATCGACTTAGCTATAGGCAATTTTGCAATCGTAAAAGATGATAGGGAAAAATCAGGCTGGCCAATGTTAGTCCATGGTTTTATCAGAGTATTCGATGAGCAAATAGGCTATAACGCAGTTCGGCAATTTAATTTAATTGCACTTTTATCGCCATATGTTTCGAAGGAATTAAAAGAAAGCGGAGAAATTGAGGCGTTAAAAGAGGAGGCAATTAGATTAACTGAAGAAGCAATCTATGATGAATACAACAATTAAAGTGTGAACAAAAATAGCCATTAGCATTATTGCTAGTGGCTATTTTATTATAAAAATGTCAATATAACGAAAAAAAGTAATATAATATATAGGGGTGATTTTATGTTTGATTTGCATTATGATTTATTAACATACATATATATGAATAGATATAATTTAGAAGAAGTAAAAAGGCATTTTAGTAAAATTTTTAAAAGCAATACAAGAGGTGGAATATTCAATTTGTACTATATGTCACCAAAAGAAATGCAAGATGAATTAGGAATAAAAGATAGTGAAATTGATATAATAAAAAATTTAAAGGAAGTAAATAGCTTAATTTATGAAAATAATTTGATACCAAATTACATACAATATATTTATGGAATTGAAGGACTAGATTATTTAGAAAAGATAGAAGATGTAGATGTTATATATGATTTAGGAGTAAGAAGTGTAAATATAGTATGGAATAATGATAATAAATTTGGAGGAGGAGCAAAAGGAAATAAGGAAAGAGGACTAACGTTGCAAGGAAAAGAATTAGTAAAAAAATTAGTTGATAAAAACATTGCAATAGATTTATCTCACGCAAATGAAAAAACTTTTTACGACATAATAGAATTATGTAAGGACTTGAAATCTAAAGGAAAAGAGCCAATAGTTTTTGCATCACATTCAAATGTAAAAAAACTATGTAACAACCAAAGGAATTTAAGTGATGACCAAATATTAAAAATAAAAGAATTAGATGGAGTTATTGGAGTAGTAGGTGTAAAACCATTTTGTATAGATGAAGAAAAGTTTGAATTAAGAAGATATAGATATCAAAAAGCATATATAGAACATATAAAATATATAAAAAATTTACTAGGCGGAACAAGTAATATAGCTGTATCTTCAGATGATATGACATATTACAAAACAAATAAACAATACTATAAATATTTTAATGTATTTAAGCAAAATAAAATGAAGAAACAATTAGAAAGCTTATTGTATAAAAATGATTTTTCAAAAGAAGATGTAGAAAATATATTACATAAGAATTTTGAAGACAAAATTTTGCATAGATTATAAAAGTATGATATAATACTTCCCGGAAATAAATAACGTAAGAAAGAGGTCTATAATGGGATTTTTTGATAAATTAAAAACTGGCCTAGGAAAAACAAGAGATTCTATGGCAGATAAAATGAATAATGTGTTTAGTACATTTAGAAAAGTAGATGAAGAACTATTAGAAGAATTAGAAGAAATATTAATAATGTCAGATATAGGTGTTGATACATCAGTAGAAATAATAGGAAGATTAAGAGATAGAATAAAAAAAGAAAAAATTACAGATGAAGATGGCGTAAAGGTAGCCTTAAAAGAAGAAATGAAAAAAATATTAGATGAGGTTCCAAATGATTTAGACTTATCTAAAAAACCAACAGTAATATTGGTAGTTGGGGTAAATGGAGTAGGGAAAACTACATCAATTGGTAAAATTGCAAATAGAATTAAAAAAGAAGGAAAAGAAGTTATAGTTGCTGCAGCAGATACATTTAGAGCAGCAGCAGTTGAGCAAGTTGAAATATGGGCAAATAGAAGTAATTCAAAAATCGTAAAAAGACAAGAAGGTACTGATCCAGCATCAGTAGTATATGAAGCAATACAAGAACTTAAAAAAGATGATGCAGATGTATTAATATGTGATACTGCAGGAAGACTTCATAATAAAAAATATTTGATGGATGAATTATTAAAGATAAAAAAGGTAATAGATAAAGAACTACCAGAAGCAAATAAAGAAGTATTATTAGTATTAGATGCAACAACAGGACAAAATGCAATACTTCAAACAAAAGCATTTAAAGAAACAGTTGATATAACAGGGTTAGTGCTAACAAAATTAGACGGAACAGCAAAAGGCGGTGCAGTATTAGGAATAGTCAGCGAAAATAAAATACCAATAAAATTTATCGGAGTTGGCGAGAAAATAGACGATATGGAAATCTTCAATTCAGAAGACTTTGTAAATGCAATAATATAGTAGGGGGGAATAAAATGAAGAAGAAAAAAAGAGTTATACTTGTAATAACATTTTTAATATTATTTGCAATATACTTATTTGTAACTTTAAGAGGAGAATATTTAAAAACATTAGAAATAGGACAAGAATATTTGTCAGTTTTTGAGCAAAATATAAGATATAAAGTTGGAATAGTTGTTATAAATTTTGCTATTTTATATATAGCAACATATATAACAACGAAGTTTATACATAAAGGGCTAAAGAAATTCTTTGTTGAAGAAAAGAAAGAAATGCCAAAACTTCCAAACAAGTCAATATGTCTTATACTAAGTGTATTAGTAAGCATGGTATCTTCTATATTTTTAACAGAAAAAGCAATGCTTGCATTAAATAGTGCTTGGTTTGGTATTTCAGACCCTATTTTTAATATAGATATTGGATATTACATGTTCCAAAAACCTTTTATAGATGCAATAATAATATACATAATTATACTAACAATAATATATACAATATATGTTGCAGTATACTATATAATATGTTTTAATGTATATTTTGAAAAAGGCATAGATTCAGAAATGCTAAAGAAAAATACTTTTATAAAACATATAACAACAAATATAATGATAGCAGTTTTAGGAATATCAGTAATTACTATAGTTAATTCGCACAACATCTTATTTGGAAAATTTACAACATTGTCTAATGATATAAAATTATATGGTGCAGGACTTATTGACACTACAGTAAAATTATGGGGATATAGAATATTTGCTGTAATTATACCTATTTGTGTAATAATGGCAATTAAAAACTTTAGAAAAGAAAGTTTCAAAAAAGTAATGATATGGCTTTCTGCAATACCTATATATTTAGTAGTTCTATTTGTAATAATAATAGGATTTGACCTAATATATGTAAATAGAAATGAATTAGATAAAGAAAAATCATATATACAAAATAATATATCATTTACAAAAAAAGCTTATGATATAGAAATAGATGAAATAGAAATTCAAAACAGCGGAACAATAACAGCAAAAGATATAAGCACAAATCAAGAAGTTATAGATAATATTAATATATTAAATGAAGAAAATATATTAGAAATACTAAAACAATATCAAAGTAATGCAGGATATTATTCATATAATGTAGCAGTTCCACAAACTTATAACATAAATGGAAGAGAACAAACAGTATATGTAAGCCCAAGGGAAATTGTAAGTAACGATACAAGAACGTATAACAACAAAACTTATGAATATACACATGGATATGGGGTAGTACTTACATCAGCAAATGGCGTAGATGAAAAAGGAAATTTATCATATATACAAAGTGGATTTGCAAATCCAAATGATAAAGTAAAAATAAATGAGCCAAGAATCTATTTTGGATTAGAAACAAATAATTCAATAATTACAAATGCAAAAAACAAACAGGAATATGATTATCCATTAACTAGTACAACAAGTAATACTAATACTTATGATGGAGAAGCAGGATTAAAATTAAACTTTATAGATAGATTAATATTAGGAATAAAAGAAGGAAACTTAGGAATAGCTTTTTCAGGAAATATAACCAAGGATAGCAAAGTAATTACAACAAGAAATATTATAGAAAGAGCAAAAGCTATTATGCCATATTTAAAATATGACGAAAATCCATATATGATAATTTCAGACAATGGAGATTTAGTATGGGTACTAGATGCTTATACAACATCAAATAATTATCCATACTCTCAAGAAAGCATTATAGAATACGAGGGTATGAAAGAAAAAATAAATTATATAAGAAATTCTGTAAAAGTTTTAATTAATCCATATGATGGAGATATAAAATTTTATTTAGTAGATAAAACAGACCCAATAGCAGTAAGCTATAGTAAAATATATAAAGGATTATTTAAAGATGGAGAGGATATTCCAAAAGAAGTATCAAGACATATCGTATATTCAGAATATTTATATAATGTACAGGCTGCAATGTTAGAACAATATCACAATGTACAACCAGAAGTATTATATAGACAAGATGATGTATGGGATGTATCAAAAGAAAACACAACAAGAACAACTAGTGCATCAACAGGAACTGATATAAAACCATACTATACTAAAGTAAAAACATTAGACAATAACGATTCACAATTGGGATTAATTGTTCCATATACAATATTAGAAAAACAAAATATAATCTCTTACTTGGTAGGAACTTATGATGAAAACAATAATAAAAAATTAACGCTATATAAATTTAAAACAGAAAATGCAATTTTAGGAACAACTCAGCTTGATACACTTGTAGAACAAGACGAGAATATTTCTAAGGAATTAAATACTTTAAATACAACAGGAACAAAACTAGAAAAAAATATTATTGTAGTGCCAATAAATAACACACTTCTATATGTAGAACCAATATATCAAGTAATGTTAAATGATGAAGCACAAATACCTTTACTTAAAAAAGTAGTAGTAGCATCAGGAAATAAAGTTGCAATTGGAAATGATATAGAAACAGCACTTGCAAATCTTTTATCACAACAAGCAATAAATATAGAAATTGAAAGTGAAAATAAAGACGAATTAATTCAGCAAATAATAAATGCAAATAATAATCTACAACAATCAAATGCAAGCAATAATTGGGAAATGATAGGAAAAGACATGGCAAAACTGCAAGAGTTAATTGCTCAATTAGAAACAATAGTTGAACAGGAAAATAAACAAAAAGAAGAGGATGCATTAAGCACAGACTCAAATAAAACTAATAATTCAATAAATAATGAAATGACAAATGAAATAGAAAATTCTGTTCAATAAAATGAATATAAAACTAAAAAACACCTAAAAATATATTTAGGTGTTTTTATGTTATTAAAAAAAATAAGTCAAAAAATAGATAAAATTAATGATAACTTAGAAAAAGCTAATTTAATTGAACTTTCATATATTATGGGAAACAAAAAGGAAATATTAAGAAGAAATTTAATTGCAGGTATTTCAAGAGGCGTAGGAATCGGAATAGGTATTACAATCATTACTGCAATTATTGTATTAATATTAAGAAGATTAATAATGCTTAATATTCCCATAATAGGCGATTATATAGCTGATATTGTAGAAATAGTAGAAAAGAGTAGATAAATTAAATCATCTACTCCTTATATAAATTCATAATAATTACATTATACTTCTTATTTTTTCAATAATCATATTTAATGCAACTACATTGTGCCCACCTTCTGGAACAATAATATCTGCAAATTTTTTACTAGGTTCTACAAATTGCTCATGCATAGGTTTTACTGTTGTGCAATATTGTGTTACAACAGAATTTAAAGTACGACCTCTTTCTTCTACGTCACGAAGAAGTCTTCTTATAAATCTAATATCTGCATCAGTATCAACAAATATTTTTATATCCATCATGTCTCTTAATTCTTTGTTTTCAAATATTAAAATACCATCTAAAATGATTACTTTTTTAGGTACAACTTCAACAGTTTCTTTTTCTCTTTTGTGCTCAACAAATGAGTATTCAGGTCTTTGTATGCTATGACCTTTTTTTAATTCTTTAAGGTGTTTAATCAAAAGGTCTGTTTCAATTGAATCAGGGTGGTCATAATTAAGTTTTGACCTTTCTTCAAAAGGAAGATCTGGATGATCTTTATAATAGTAATCATGTGAAATCATTGTTATATCATTAGTAAATTCCTTTTTTATATTTTCAGCAAGAGTACTTTTCCCGAGAACCAGTACCACCTGCAATACCAATAATAATAGGATTCAATTCCATATTAGGTTACCTCCAAAATATTCTTTATATACATTTTAGAATAATATTTGAAGAAAAGCAAGGAAAACTGACAAAATATGCTAAATTTGATAAATTAATTAAAATTTTTTACTTGCAAATAGTTAAAAAAATAAATATAATAATTTAGGAGAAGGTGCATAAAAGTGATATTATTAGGAAGAGTAAAATCTGGTCTTCGGAGAAGCAAGTTTTTGGATGAAAAAAGCAGAAGAAGCATTTTATAAAAAAACAGGAATAAAAATGTTTCATGGTACTTTAAATATAGAACTAGATAAAGAATATAATTTAGGTGAGAATGTAGAAATCCTGCATGGAGAAGAATATGGAGGAATGCAAGAGATATATTTTCAAGAATGTGAAGTTTTAGGACATAAATCATACATATTAAGAACAGATAAAAATATGACAAAACAAGGTGACCATCCATTGAATTTACTAGAAATTATTTCAGATATAAATTTCAGGAAAAGATATAATTTACATGACGGAGAAACAGTAGAGATAAAAGTTAAAAACTAAAAATATATAAAATAAAGGGCAACTAATAAAAGTTGCTCTTTGTTTAATGAAAAACTATAGACAAAGAAAAAACAAAAATAATATGTAAATTAATAGATAGAAACATTGGGTAAAATTATTGTCAAAACAAATCATAAAAAATATAATAACGTTATCAAAACAAAATCAAAAGAAGAAGGAGGACAAGGAACAAATGTCAAAAAAGAAATTAAAAACAAAAAGAGG
>CANQZZ010000011.1 GCA_947628465.1 uncultured Clostridia bacterium | reverse complement strand
CTTTTCAATTTGCATACATATATGATACAATATCTAAGAATTGAATGGAGGTTTTTATATGGAAGATATAGCATATAAAAGAATATTGCTAAAACTAAGTGGTGAAGCTCTATCTGGAGAAAAGAAAACAGGTATAGATTCAACTACAGTTGGTAATATATGTGACAAAATAAAAGAAATAGTAAACATGGGAGTACAAGTAGCAATAGTAGTAGGAGGAGGAAACTTTTGGAGAGGAAGAGATGGACATCAAATGGAAAGAACTACATCTGACTATATGGGAATGCTTGCAACTACAATAAATGGCTTAGCTTTGCAAGACGCATTAGAGGCAAGAGGAATATATACAAGAGTTCAAACAGCAATAGAAATGAGAGAAATAGCAGAACCATATATAAAAAGAAAAGCAATTAAGCATTTAGAAAGAGGAAGAGTAGTAATATTTGCATGTGGCACAGGTAATCCATACTTTTCAACAGATACAGGAGCAGCACTTCGTGCAGCAGAAACAGATGCAGAAGTAATACTACTTGCAAAAACAATAGATGGAGTATATTCAGCAGATCCAAAACAAGACCCTAATGCAGTTAAATATGATGAAATAACATATTTAGATATTTTAAATAAAGATTTAAAAGTTATGGACTCAACAGCAACATCACTTTGTAGAGATAATAAAATACCATTAGTAGTATTTGGTATAGATGACCCAGATAATATTGTTAAGATTATTAAAGGAGAAAGAATAGGAACTTTAGTTAAATAATAAATAAAAAATTCAAATTTGGAAGGAGAAATTTAAATGGATTTTAATCACATTGAAGAAAAAATGGATAAAACAATTAGTGTTTTACAAGAAAACTTTGCAGAGGTAAGAGCAGGTAGGGCAAATCCTGCAATATTAAATAAAATAAAGGTAGATTATTATGGAACACCAACACCAATTAATCAAGTAGCAGGTATTTCTGTTCCAGAAGCAAGACTAATAGTTATACAACCATGGGATGCTAGTTTATTGAAAGAAATAGAAAAAGCAATTTTAACAGCAGAAATTGGAATAAATCCAAACAATGATGGAAAAGTTATAAGACTTGCATTTCCAGAATTAAATGAAGAAAGAAGAAAAGAGATAGTAAAAGAAATTAAAAAAATGGCAGAAGATGCAAAAGTATCAATTCGTTCTGTAAGAAGAGAAGGAATAGACGAAGCTAAAAAATTACAAAAAGATAATCAAATGACAGAAGATGAGCTTAAATCTGCAGAAGACCAAATACAAAAATTAACTGATAAAAAAATAGCTGAAATAGATAAAGTCTTAGAAGAAAAAGAAAAAGAGGTTATGAGTGTATAATTTTAAAATGATACAAAAGCTTTTTGAAAATTATTTTCAAAAAGCTTTCATTTTTTTTATATATTATGATAGAATAGTAAAGAAAAAAAGTATATAAAAAAAGGGGCAAGTAAAAATGGAAGGTATAGATGAAAATAATTTACCAAAGCATATAGCAATAATAATGGATGGAAACAGAAGATGGGCAAAGTCACAAGGACTTACAACAAAAGATGGTCATAAAGCTGGTGCACAAGCTCTTGAAGATATATCAAAATTTTGTAACAAAATAGGAATAAAATATTTAACAGTTTATGCATTTTCAACAGAAAATTGGAAAAGAAGTAAAGAAGAAGTATCTGCATTAATGGCGATACTAAGGATGCGTCTAAATGCTTTCATTAAAGAAAAAGATAAGCAAAATATTAGATTAAGAGTAATTGGAAACACATCTGAATTATCTAAAGGGATACAAAAATTAATACATAAAGCAGTAGAAATGACAAAAGATAATACAGGTCTTACATTAAATATTGCATTTAACTATGGTGGAAGACCAGAACTTATAATGGCAATGAAAAATATTGCAAAGGAAGTTAAAGAAAATAAAATAGATATTGACGATATAAATGAAGAATTAATATCTAATCATTTATATACAGCAGGTCAGCCTGACCCAGACTTGCTTATAAGAACAAGTAGGGAACTTAGAACAAGCAACTTTTTACCTTGGCAAATAATATATACAGAGTTTTATTTCCCAGATAAACATTGGCCAGCATTTGGAGAAGAAGATTTATTAGAGGCAATAAGAGTATATCAAAAAAGAAATAGAAGATTTGGTGGAAGACCATAAATTTATTTTAATAAGGGGATAAATCAATGAAGTTAAAAAGAATTCTAACAGGAATAATAGGTATGCCAATTGTTGCATTAATTTTAATATTTGGAAATATATATGTAATAGATGTATTATTTTCAGTAGTAGCAATGGTTTCAATGTATGAATATTTAAGTATATTTAAAGGAAGATACAAACCAGTAAAATGGATTGCATATTTATTGTGCCTGCTAATAGCATTTATTCATGTAATTCCACAAAGTAATTTTTCATATGTTTTACCAGTATCAATATTTATAACTATATCTATATTATTCATGCAAGTAATTTTTAGCGACATGAAAACAGGAGTAATAGATGTAATGATAACATTTTTTGGAATATGTTATATAGTATTTTTCTTATCATTTATTCCATTGCTATACGGAATAGAAAATGGAAAATATTTAATTTGGTTTATTATATTTGCAGCATGGGGAACTGATACATTTGCATACTTTGTTGGAAGTAGATTTGGCAAGCATAAATTTAGCAAGATTAGTCCGAAAAAATCTGTAGAAGGATGTATTCGGAGGAACAATAGGTGCAGTAGTAATTACATTAATATATGCATTTGCACTAAATAAAATTGTAGGACTAGAAATATCATATTTATATATAGCTTTAATAGGACTAATATTAAGCGCTTTAAGCCAGATAGGAGATTTATCAGCATCTAGCATAAAAAGAACAATGGAAATAAAAGATTTTGGAAATTTACTTCCAGGACACGGAGGAATACTTGATAGAATAGATAGCATAATATTTATAGCACCATTTGCATATTTTCTATTAACATTAATCTAAGGAGGAACATCTTGATTTCATTTTTAATAAGTGCAGTAAAAATAATTTTTTTATTAGGTTTTTTAATTTTTATTCATGAAAGTGGACATTTTTTAGTAGCAAAGCTATGTAAAATCAAAGTAAATGAATTTGCAATAGGATTTGGCCCAACAATCTGGAAAAAGCAAGGTAAAGAAACAAAATATGCTTTAAGATTAATACCACTTCGGTGGATTCGTAAGTATGCTTGGCGAAGAAGAACGCTCAGACAAGGAAGGTTCTTTTAGCAAAGCAAGTATACCTAAAAGAATTGCTGTAGTATTGGCTGGTGGAGCAGTTAATATAGTATTTGGACTATTAGTATATTTTATTTTAGTATCATCAACTGGAAATTATATAAGTAGTACAATAGATACAGTTGTTCCAGAATATGCAGCAGCGCAAGCAGGTATTACTAACGAAGATAAAATATTAAAAATAGATGGCAAAAAAGTAAGGCTAAGAAGCGATATAGATGAAAAAATTCAAAATTCTAATGGAGAAAGTATAACATTTACAATTGAAAGAGATAATGAAATAAAAGATATAGAAATTACTCCAACAGCAGAAGAAACTAAAGCAATTGGAATATATCTTGGAACACAAGATGGAGATTTATCAAATGAAATAAAAAGTATATATCCAAATTCGCCAGCAGAAAGTGTAGGGCTAAAAGAAGGAGATAAAATACTTAGTATAAACGGTGAAAATCCAGATAAAGATCCATATAAAATAGTAGATTTAATTTCAAATAGTAAAACTGATGAAATAACAGTAGAAGTTGAAAGAGATAGTGAAATTAAAACATTTACTATGACAGCAGAAGTTCAAAAAACATATAAAATAGGAGTGACTTTTAAATTAGCGCAAAGTAACTTTATAAATAATGTGTATTATGGTTTCTGGGACACTGTAGATTTTTCTTCATCAATAATAGATAATTTAAAGATGATGTTTTCAGGAAAAGTAAGTGCAGACCAGCTTATGGGGCCTGTCGGAATATCACAAGTTGTTTCTAAAACACAAGGAATAGTAGAATTTGTATATATGTTAGCACTTATTTCATTATCACTTGGTGTAACAAATTTACTTCCATTTCCACCACTTGACGGAGGAAAAATTGTAATACTATTAATAGAAGCAATTAGAAGAAAACCAGTAAAAGAAAATGTAGAGATAGCAATACAAATGGCAGGTTTTTGTTTGCTAATAGGACTATCAATATATGTAACATATAACGACATATTAAGAATATTTTAACATAGTAGAAGGGATGAAAGAACAAATGCTAAATGTAGTAAAAGACGTATTTAAAGATTATAAAGAACAAAATAATATAGGTGACTCAATAATAGAAAATATAAATTTATTTAAAAAAAGTAATAAACTAGAGATGGATATAATAGCAAAAAAAGAGTTATCATTACAAGAAATTGATAGTTTTGAAAACTATTTAAAAAGTAAATTTCAAACACAAAATATTTTGTTAAGTATAAAACACGAGGGAAAAGAAGATGCTAGTATTTTGCCTGAAAAATTAAAAGAGGAGTGGGCAAATATCATTGAATTTATTTCAAGGAAAATTCCTGTAGTTAAAACTATGCTAGAACAATCAACAGTAGATGTAGAAGATAAAAAAGTTATAGTTCCTTTAAAAACAGTAAATTCAAAATTTTTGCATTCTCATGACGTAGATAAAGAAATAGAAACAATAATAAATAATTTATATGGAATAAAAACAAAAGTAGAATTTAGAGAAAATATTACTGAAGATTCATTAAAAAAACAATCAGACTATTTAAAAAAATTAGAAAAAAATGCTTGTCAAGATTTAATGTATGAAATTAATGTGCAAAATGAAATAGAACATCAAAAAGAGATGCAAGAGAAAAAATTAGAAGAAGCAAGAAAAAAAGAGGACGAAAAAAAACCTTTAATATTAGGAAGAACTGATAAAATAAAAGAGCAGGTTATGCAAATAGCTGACTTAACATCAGATTATGGGAGAGTTGCTATAGAGGGAAAAATAATAAGCATTGAATCAAAAGAACTAAAAAATGGAAAAACACTCGCAACATTTAATTTGTATGATGGTACAAGCACTGTTACTTGTAAATCTTTTATACCTAAAGAAAAATCAACAAATGTAATGGAAAGATTAAATTCTGCAAAAAGATTAAGAATAATGGGTAATGCTCAATTTGATACTTACGCAAAAGAATTAGGAGTTATTGCAAATATAATAGTAGAATTACCAGATATTGAAATAGCAAAAAGAATGGATTTATCAAAAGAAAAGAGAGTAGAACTTCATCTTCATACTCAAATGAGTCAAATGGACGGTATAAGTTCTGCTACCGATTTAATAAAAAGAGCACATTCTTGGGGAATGAAAGCAATAGCAATTACTGACCATGGAGTAGTTCAAAGCTTTCCAGAAGCAAAGCACGCTGCTGATGAGTTAGGAATAAAGGTTATATATGGAGTTGAAGCATATTTAGTTCCAGATGATGATGCAGTAGATTTATCTAATGGTATGGATGAAGAATATATTGTTTTAGATATAGAAACAACAGGACTTTCATTTAGAACAGAAAAAATAACAGAAATAGGTGCAGTAAAGGTAAAGAACGGTGAGATTGTAGATACATTTGAATGCTTTGTAAATCCAGAAATACCAATACCACCAAGGATAATAGAACTAACACATATAACAGATGACATGGTTAAAGACGCCGAAACCATAGATAAAGTAATGCCTAAGTTTTTAGAATTTATAGGAGATTTAAAATTAGTTGCTCATAATGCAGATTTTGATGTAGGATTCTTGAAATATAACGCGGAAAATTTAGGATTAAAAATGAACAATGAATATATAGACAGCTTAAAACTTGCAAGACAGCTTTATCCAGAGTTTAAAAAGCATAAATTAGGTATTCTTGCAGAGAAGCTTGGAATAAAAGTAGAAAATGCTCATAGAGCATTAGATGACGTAATAACATTAGTCCAAGTATTTGCAAAGATGCTAGAAAAACAAGAAGAGCAACCTAAAAAGAGAGGAAAAAAGAAAGAGGAAAAAAAGGAACTTTATAAAACACTACCAGTATATCATGCAATAATTATTGTTAAAAATTATAAAGGTCTAAGAAATCTATATGACTTAATATCAATTTCACATTTAAATTATTTCTATAAAAAACCTCGTATTTTAACAAGTGTGTTAGAAAAATATAGAGAAGGATTGATACTTCGGAAGCGCATGTGAGCAAGGAGAGTTATATAGAGCAATTGTTGCAGGTAAATCAGATGAAGAGTTAGAAAAAATAGCTTCTAGATATGACTATCTAGAAATACAACCATTAGGAAACAATGAATTCATGATAAGAAATGGAACTGTTGAAGATGAAGAAGGACTAAAAGATATTAATAGAAAGATAGTAGCTTTAGGAGATAAATTAGGTAAAAAAGTTGTTGCAACATGTGATGTTCATTTTATGGACCCAGAAGATGAAATTTATAGAAGAATATTAATGTCAGGACAAGGCTATCCAGATGCAGATAATCAAGCACCACTTTATTTAAGAACAACCGATGAAATGCTTAAAGAATTTGAATATTTGGGACAAGAAAAAGCAGAAGAAGTTGTAATAACAAATACAAATTTCATTTCAGATATGTGTGAAGAAATAAGCCCAATATCATCAGAAAAATGTCCACCACACTTAGATAATGCAGAAAAAGATATAGAAGAAATTTGTACAAATAAAGCAAAAGAATTATATGGAGATCCACTTCCACAAATAGTGCAAGACAGATTAAAAAGAGAATTAGATTCAATTATAAAAAATGGATTTTCAACTCTATATATCATAGCTCAAAAGCTAGTGTGGAAATCAAATGAAGATGGATATTTAGTAGGCTCTAGAGGTTCTGTTGGTTCATCATTTGTAGCAAATATGCTTGGTATAACAGAAGTTAATTCACTACCACCACACTATAGATGCCCTAAATGCAAATATTCAGACTTTACTGATTATGGAATAAAAAATGGTGTTGACCTTCCAGATAAGGTATGTCCAAAATGTGGAGAAAAATTGTGTAAAGATGGAATGGATATACCATTTGAAACATTCCTTGGATTTAATGGTGATAAAGAACCAGATATTGACTTGAATTTTTCAGGTGAATATCAATCAAAAATACATAAATATGCAGAAGTTATATTTGGACAAGGTAAAACGTTTAAAGCAGGAACAGTTGGTACAATAGCAGAAAAAACAGCTTTTGGATATGTAAAAAATTATTTTGAAGAAAGAGAAATACCAGTTACAAATGCTGAAATTTCAAGACTAGTTGCAGGATGTACAGGAATAAAAAGAACTACAGGACAACATCCAGGTGGAATTATAGTAGTACCACACGAAAGAGAAATTTGTGAGTTCACACCAGTACAACATCCAGCAGATGACCCAAATTCAGATATAATAACAACACATTTTGATTATCACTCAATAGATAAAAACTTACTTAAACTTGATATGCTTGGCCATGACGACCCAACAGTAATAAGGATGCTTCAAGATTTAACAGGAGTAGACCCAAAAACTATTCCATTAGATGATAAAAATACAATGAGTTTATTTACATCAACAAAAGCATTGAAAGTTACTCCAGAACAAATAAATTCAAAAACTGGAGCAATAGGAATTCCAGAGTTCGGAACAAAATTTGTAAGGGGAATGCTAGAGGATACAAAACCAACTACATTCGAGGAATTAATAAGAATTTCTGGTCTATCACATGGTACAGATGTATGGGTTAATAATGCACAAGACTTGATTAAAGAGGGTAAAGCAACATTAAATGATGCAATATGTACAAGAGATGATATAATGACCTATCTTATTAAAAAAGGATTAGATCCGAACAATGCATTTAAAATAATGGAAGCCGTTCGTAAAGGAAAAGTAGCAAAAGGTAAAGAACCAAAATGGGAAGAATATAAGGAAGAAATGAGAGCAAATAATGTACCAGATTGGTATATAGATTCTTGCGAAAAAATAAAATATATGTTCCCAAAAGCACATGCAGTAGCTTATGTAACAATGGCATTTAGAATTGCGTGGTTTAAAGTATATTATCCGCTTGCATACTATTGTGCATATTTTAGTATAAGAGCAGATGATTTTGATAGTGAAATCATGATATATGGAAAAGAAAAAGTAAAACAAAAAATGAAAGAATTGGAAGCACTAGGAAACAAAATGTCTACAAAGGAAAAGGGAGTTTATACAATACTTGAAACTGTATTGGAAATGTATGAAAGAGGATTTAAATTTTTACCTATTGACTTATATAAATCACATAGCACTAAGTTCTTAATAGAAGATGGTGCAATTAGGCCACCACTTTCGAGTATTTCAGGTTTGCGGAGGAGTTGCAGCAGAAGGAATATATAGTGCAGTAAAAGAAGAGAAGGGAAAATTTATTTCAATAGATGATTTTCAAATAAAATCAAAAGCAGGAAAAGCAGTAATTGATATGCTTTCAAAATTTGGATGTTTTGAAGGCATGAGCAAAAGTAATCAATTAAGCTTATTTGGATAAAACACTATCAGTATTACAATTTAAATTAAATATACAAGAATAAAATAAAAGAACAGTTTAAATGCTGTTCTTTTTATTTGCCTAAGAAATTAATATTATTATATAAAATATTACAATTATTTTACATTTACATTACATTTTATAAAAAAGCTTGAAAAAGCAAAAAAATAGTGATAAAAATATACTATCAAATAAAAAAGAGGCAAATTATGAATAATTTAATATTTTATAGGCGAAAAAAGAGAAATCTAATAAAAAGGTCTATACATAAAGAATTGTGCTATTTATGTAAGTTAGTATATATATAAAACTTATATAAATAACACAATTTTTTTGTGTTAAAAAATATAAAAAAGGGGAGATAAAAAATGTTAAAAAACAAAAGAATTTTATTAGGAATATTGGTATTATTATTGTTACTTATAATACCAAGTATGGTAAAGGCAGACAATAGCAATCCAACTGTAAAAACAGAGGTTAGTGGTGCTAATAAAGCCATTAAAGTCATATTAGAAAATATAGAACTTGATGATTTAGAAAAAGAATATGAATTTGGTGTATCGAATGCAAGGGCAACAGATCCAGTTGAATGGCTACCGCTACAAGAAATAGGAGCTGATTCATGTATAGCGATTATAACGCCAGAAAAGAGTAATATGAAAACTATATTAAGAACTAGTAATAAATGTTATTTATTTATAAGAGAAAAAGATAGTGGTACTAAGGTCATTACTACTCAAGTGGATTTATCACTACCATTAGAAAATGCCTTAGATATAACTAAAGATAATGACAAATTCTTAATTACTTATTTATATAAAAATGATGGTACATTAGGAGATCCTGGTTCTTATTATATGACAGCTGTAAAAGTAGATGATACAAATATAATAAAAAAATATTTAGAAGCTAAAAATACTAACCAGAATACTTTAGATGCAGTAAAAAATTTAATAGACACAGACATTCCATCTACATCATGGAAGAAAATGGACTCATATGTTACATATAGTAATGCTTCTATAGGGGTTAAAGATTTAATAACATATGAAGGACTATATATTGTATGGGGACAAGTAAGTTATTCAGAAGGAAGAAGCATTTATGGATATACATTATATGATAATTATCCTAATGGATATAAGTTACCAGAAGAAAGCGGAAGTGACAACAAAACACCAAGCGGAACAACTGATAACACAGACAAAACGCCAACAACACAAGGAACAAATAATAATAACACAGATAAAACACAAACCTCACAAGGAACAAATAATAACACAGATAAAACACAAACTTCACAAGGAACAACTGAGAAAAAAGATACAACAACAGCAACATCAAAAATGCCATACACAGGTAGAATAATGCTTGCTTGGATAATAGGAATAGTAACTGTATCGACAATAGTAGCACATGTAAGATACAAAAAATTATATATGTAAATTTAAATAAATAATAGAAATATTACAAGCATATTACATTTTAAATATATTTATACAAAAATATACAAAATAAAATATTTTATGATATAATTTGTATAAATTAAAATAAAGGGGTGATAAATGTGGAAGAAGAAAATGAAAATGTAGTACAAGTCAATACAGAATCTAATGGTTCAAATGTAAAAAAATTTGATTTTAAGAATATTGACTATAAAAAATATCTTCCATATGCAGGAATTGCATTAGCAGTAATAATACTAATAATTATATTAGTATCAATATTTGGAGGAGGTCCTAAAAAGGCAGTAAAAAAATTCATAAGTGGTATGAATGGTAAAAATGCTTCAAAGGTAGTAGACAGCATGGATTTTGCTGGTATCAGTGCTTGGAAATATAGCTATAATGTTGAAGATTTTTCAGATGATGACTATGAAGAATTTATTGAAAATTACAAAGATGTAGATAGTGACGATATAAAAGACCAAAAAAGTGACGCAAAAGATACAATGAAAGATGGATTTGATGAATTAAAAGATGAATATAAGTCATATAAAATGAAAGTAGAAAATTTTAAATCAGTAGAAAAATTAGGAAAAAATTTATATGCAGTAAAAGCTAAAATTTCTTTACAAGCAAAACCAAAAGATAAAGATGAAGAAGAAATTGATGAGTCTAGTATAATGACATTTGTTGTATATAAAAATAAATTAGTGTCTGCAGGTTCATTAGGATTTTAAAATTTAAATAAATAAAAGAACAGTTTAAAAGCTGTTCTTTTTATTTGCCTAAGAAATTAATATTATGGTATGAAATATTACAATCATTTTACATTTACATTACATTTTATAGAAAAACTTGAAAAAACAAAAAAATAGTGATAAAAGTATACTATCAAATAAAAAAGAGGCAAGATATGAATAATTTAATATTTTATAGGCGAAAAAAGAGAAATCTAATAAAAAAGTCTATACATAAAGAATTGTGCTATTTATGTAAGTTAGTATATATCTAAAACTTATATAAATAACACAATTTTTTTGTGTTAAAAAAGTAAAAAAGGGGAGATAAAAAATGTCAAAAAACAAAAGAATTTTATTAGGAATATTGGTATTATTGTTGCTACTTATAATACCAAATATGGTAAAGGCACAAACTATTACTGCAACAGAAAAAACTGAAACTTCAACAGGAAAAGAAGTTGAATGGAGCTACGAATTATCGGGAGATAATATAACAAACTTGAAATGTACTAACATAGCAAGTGTAACAGGTAATTTAGAAATTCCAGAAACAATTGATAGCCATACAGTAACAACATTAGGATATAAAGCTTTTTATGAATGTACTGGTATAACAGCTATTACATTGCCAGAAACTGTTACAAGTTTTGGTGAAGATACTTTTTATGGATGTAGTGGTTTAACAAATGTTACATTGTCAGAAAATATTACGGCAATAGAAAAATATGCATTTCAAAATTGTATGGGAATAAAAAATATTGTAATACCGAATAAGGTAACAAAAATAGAAGCAAATGCTTTTAAAAATTGTTCAGGATTAAGTAAAATAACACTATCAAATACTTTAACAATATTAGAAAACGAATGCTTTGCAAACTGTACTGCATTAACAGAAATAGAATTGCCAGATACTTTAACTACAATAGGTACACAGCAATATGGTTGGTATTCCCCATTTGATGGATGTACTGCACTAAAATATATAAAAATACCAAAGAATGTTGTAAGTATGGGAGGAGATTTATTTGGTGACTGCAAAAACTTAACAATATTTGCAGAAGAAAATTCAACAGCAGCAGAATATGCAAAAAATAATAATATTCGTTATGAAAAAATTGAAAATTGGGAAGAACGTGGTAAGTTAGGCTCAGACGTAACTGCACCAACAGTTTCAAGTATGAGTTTAAAATATTCAAATCTTATAGGATATTATAATACTACAACAAATGATTATAGGATACCTAGAGGGGTTGAAATTGTAATAATAGTAGCATTTAATGAGCAGATAACTGGCAAGCAAATTCCTACATTAGTTATAAAATGTGGAACAGGAGCAAATATTGAATTAAAAAACGGAACTATATCTGGAAAAAATATAGTTTATACATATACAATTCAACAAAAAGATGAAGGATTAATTACAGCTGTAAGTTTAACAGGAGGAGATGTGACAGATTCATCAGGAAATAAAGCTGTATTAAGTGTAAAAGAACTAAAAGCTGAATTATCATCAGGATATGTTTATGCAAATGGTTCTTCATCAGGAAACACAAATAATAATCAAAATAATAACAATAATGCTAGCAATCAAAATAATAGTAACAACAATAGTCAAGACAAAACAAACAGTACAGGTAAAACAGATACAACAGTAGCAAATAAATTGATGCCATATACAGGTAGAATAATGCTTGCTTGGATAATAGGAATAGTAACGGTATCAGCAATAGTAGCGCATGTAAGATATAAAAAACTATATATAAAATAAATCATAAATATTACAAAAATATAACAATTTATCAAAAAGTATTGAAAAAAATATCAAATAATGATAAATAATAGTTATAAAATTTATATAGGGGAGGATATAAATATGTTAGGAGAATTATTGGGATTATTTAGATATCCAGTAACAACATTTACAAAGAGAGCAGAAGAAAAAAATATTAAAAAGGAGGCAATAATAGCTGCAGTATTAGCTGTAATAATTGCGGTAGTAACAGTACTTTCAAGTTATTTTGGAATAGTAAAGACAGTTAATAAAAAATACAAATCGTTAAGCAGTTACAACAAATCTAGCTTCACAGAAGTAACGAAGGAAGAATTTAAAGATTTGAAAAAAGAATACAAATCAGACCTTTTAGAAGATGCAAATTTAGTTGGTTCATTCTTTAAAACATTAGCTATAACAGTTGTAGCGATAGCTGTAGTTGGAGCAATATTATTTGTAATAGCAAGACTACTAAAAAGTCCTAAAGGCTACATGGAAATGCTAACAATGTCAAATAGTGCATTTATTATATATACGTTAGGTTTTGTACTTTACACAATCTTTTCATTTATATATATGCCAGTTGGAATAGTAATACTTTTTGCAGCATTAATATTTGCAATAATAGCTTTATCAACTTCATTTAGAGAAAGTATAGAAGTAGAAGATACAAATAAATTAGTTATATGCTCTAGTATAGTTTTAACTATAGTTGTAGCTATTTTAGTAATAATTGTAGCTAGTTATATAAATAATTTAGTATCATCTCTAAATAGCTTATCAAGTCTTTCAAGCTTCTTAAATTAATAAAATAAATGTAAAAAAATTTATAAAATACACCTTTATAAAAAGAGGTGTATTTTTTATGTTTTGCAATCAAATGTAAGTAAAAAAGCATTAAAAAATTGTAAAAAAATGTAAAAAAGATATTGACTAAAAAATATATTAATGATAAACTGATTTTAATATTTTATATAGAAGGGAGGGAATCATATGGCAAAAAGTTTTGAAGAATTAGTTTTAGAAAAATTAGATAGAATAGACGAAAAAACAGATAAATTAACAGTAATAGTTGACAAATTAATAGTAAAAGTCGATGTATTAGAGAAGAAAACAGACAAACTAAGAGAAGACGTTGACAAATTAATAGTAAGAGTTGATGCATTAGAGAAGAAGACAGACAAACTAAGAGAAGACGTTGACAAATTAATAGTAAAAGTCGATGTATTAGAGAAGAAAACAGACAAACTAAGAGAAGATGTTGACAAATTAATAGTAAGAGTTGATGTATTAGAAAAGAAAACAGATAAACTAAGAGAAGATCTTGATAAATTAACTGCAAATGTTTATGAATTAAATGAAAGAGTTAATATCATGAGTGAATCAGTAATAATAATAGAAGATAAAGTTAATAGAGATTTACCAGCATTATATGAAATTTATTCTTTAAATTATGACTTCCAAAAGGAAGATGAATCTAAAATAAATTCTTTAGAAAAAGAAAGTTTTAATCATTCAAGCAGAATATCAAATTTAGAAAACATAACAGACAAACATTCTAAACAATTAAAAAAATTGATATCATAATTGATTATCTCAAAAAAAGAAGAGGTTTAAATATGTGATTATAGAGTTAATTGCATATTTAAGCCTCTTCTTTGTCTATTGGAAAACTAAAATCAGTTTACATTTAATGATTTTTAGTATATATTATATTAAGAAAAAAATAGAAGGTGAGTTATGAAAAAGTTTGAAGAATTAAGAAATGAATATAGTGAGTTTATATATAAAAGTTACAATATAGAAGAAGATAAAGACACAATTAAAATAAAATATTGTTTTGAAATTCCAGAATTAGCAACCTTTAATCCTACAATAGAAATAGAAAAAAGAAATATAGATTTTAAATCAATAAATAATGACTTTGCAGAAAATATAGTATTCAGCATTGGAATGATAGAACTAATTAGCTATTGGAAATGTGCATGTCCTAAAAAAGTAATTATTAAATGTGGAATGCTAAATAAAGAACAAATAGACTGGTTTAAAAAACTATATTACTATGGACTAGGAGAATATAGGTACATAAATAATATAGAAATTTCTATGGATGACATGATGGAAATAATAATAGATACAGACAAGGAATATATTTTAGATTATTCGAAAATAAATAATTCCGACTTAAAAGGTGTTTTAATTCCAATAGGTGGAGGAAAAGATTCTTGTGTAACTGCAGAATTATTAAAGGATCAAAAAGATGATAATTTATGCTTAATAGTTGGAGGAAAAGAGCCGTCAATAAAATCTGCAGAGTTAGCAGGATATAAAGATAAAATAGTATATGTAAGAAGAACAATAGATAAAAATTTACTTGAATTAAATAAAAAAGGATTTTTAAATGGACATACACCTTTTTCAAGTATGCTTGCTTTCTTATCATATTTAGTAGCATACTTAACAGGTAAAAAGTATATTGCATTGTCAAATGAGGCAAGCAGCAATGAAAATAATGTAGCAGGAGAAAAGATAAATCATCAATATTCAAAAAGTTTTGAGTTTGAGCAAGACTTTAGATTTTATGCAGATAAATATTTAAAAGGAAATATAGAATATTTTAGTATGCTAAGACCAATTAGTGAACTTCAAATAGGAATGCTTTTTGCAAAATATGAAAAATATCATAATATATTTAGAAGCTGTAATGTAGGAAGCAAAAGTATTCCATGGGAGTGGTGTGGCAGATGCCCTAAATGTTTATTTGTATATATAATTTTAAGCCCATTTTTATATAAGGATAGATTAGTACAAATATTTAATCAGGACTTGTACGAAAATAAAGAATTATTGAATACATTTATTGATTTATGTGGCTTTCGGAAAAACAAAGCCTTTCGAATGTGTTGGTACATTTGAAGAAGTAAACTTTGCTGTATCAAAAACAATAGAAAATTTAGAAAAAAATAATATTAAATTACCATACTTATTAGAATATTACAGGAAAAACTATAAATTGATAGATACAAAAGTAGATATAACAAAAAGATATAATGAAGAAAACAATTTACCAAAAGAATTTGACGAATTATTAAGAAAGGCGATATTTAATGATTAAGGAAATAATTGATTTTTTGAGCAATAAAAAAATTATAATATTAGGATTTGGATTAGAAGGAAAATCAACATATAATTTTATAAGAAAAAACTTGCCTACAAAACAATTAGATATTAGATACAACAAAGAAAATATTGAAGAAGAAAGAGAATACTTAAATAAAGATAAATTTATATCTTTCATAACAGGAGAGGATTATTTAAAAGATTTAGAAAAATATGACGTTATATTAAAATCACCGGGAATATCATTTAAGGATATAGACATATCAAAATTTGAAGATAAAATATTTTCTCAGCTTGAATTATTTTTAGAATTTACAAAATCTCATACAATTGGAATAACTGGAACAAAGGGAAAAAGTACAACAAGCACTCTTATATATGAAATGATAAAAAATCAAGGGAAAAGTGTAGAATTACTTGGAAATATAGGTACACCAATATTTGATGAGCTTGAAAAAATAAAAGAAGATACAATAGTAGTACTAGAAATATCTTCACATGCACTTCAATATGTAAAAAAATCGCCTCAAATATCAATTTTATTAAATTTGTATGAAGAACATCTAGACCATTATAAATCTTTTAAAGAATATGGAGATGCTAAATTTAATATATTTAAATTTCAAAACGAAGACGATGTTGCTATATTTAACTTAGAAAACGAAGAAATTTCAAAAAGAAATTATCCATTTAAGAAAACAGATTATGCAATTACAATAAATAATTTTGCAAACAACTTAACTAATAATACAATATATAAAAATGAAAGCTATATATATTATAACAACAAAAAAATATATAACGTAGATTTGTCAAGAAAATTAAAAGGAAATCATAATTTAAATAATATAATGTTTATACTTGCAGTAAGTAACATCTTAAATCTTGATTTAAACAAAACTGTACAAACAATAAGCGAGTTTAATCCATTAGAACATAGACTAGAATATGTGGGAAAGTTTGATGATGTTGAATATTATAATGATTCAATTGCAACTGTGCCAGAGGCAACAATTGAATCTATAAAAGCATTAGAAAATATAAATACTTTAATAGTTGGAGGAAATGATAGAGGAGTAAATCAAGAAAAACTAATAAACTTCTTAAATGAAAGCAGTATAGAAAATATAATATGTCTTCCAAAAACAGGAGAATATATTTATGAAGCAGTAGATAATACTAAAACGAAAGTAATGGTAAAAACTATGGAAGAAGCGGTTGAATGTGCTAAAAAACTAACAAAGAAAAATACAATATGCCTAATGTCACCTGCAGCCTCAAGTTATGGATATTTCAAAAACTTTAAAGAACGCGGAAATAAGTTTAAAGAATATGTAAAAAATAGAATTCAATAGAAATGTAATATCTGTTAACCATTTTATCTCCCGGCAGAAGCTCTTCGAAGAAGATGCCGGACCCCAGAAAAATGGCTTAACATCTATTATAATTTCTATTGAATGCACTTTAATTGTATTAATTATTTGCAGAAAATTTTTGTTTTAATTTATCAATTTTTGCTTGTTCTGCATTTTCTGTTTTGTACCAACCTTTTTCAGACATAAGGTTGTATATTTTATTTTGAATATTTAAAGATTCGTTTAAAGCCTCTTTAAAAGCACAGTGTACTTCAGCAGTTGTAGATTCTATAGAACCATGCAAGTATAAATCACAAACACCTTTAATGATTAATAGTTCTTTTTCCATTATATCTTTATCTTCCATGTTATACCTCCTTAAAGTAAATTTAGAAATTTGTTAAATAATTCTGTATGTTTTTGTTCAAGCTCTTTTGTGTAATTTGAAAGAGTTTCATCTTGTAATTGAGAAGAAGCATTTTTACTACATTTTTGCATAAATTGCTCATGACCTAGTGCATCTTCAACATATAAAAGTTCTTTACTTGTCATATAAATCACCACCTAAAAATAATATTTCCAAATTTATCAAAGTTATACAAATTATGAATGTAAAGTTAGAATTTTACAAAATTTGATTTATGATGTATAATATCTATGGAAATAAATTTAAAGGGGTAAAAAATGATAAGTAGTGAAGAATTAGAGCAAGTAAAACAAATGCCTAAAGTAGTTTTACATTTGCACTTAGATGGTTCTTTAAGACCAGAAACAGTATATAAATGGTTAAAAGAAGAAGGAAGAAATGTTACATTAGAACAAGTAAAAAAAGACTTAATGGTAGATAGAAATTGTAGAGATTTAAATGAATATTTACAAAAATTTGATATGCCACTTGAAGTTTTACAAACAGAAAAACATATAGAGCAAGCTACATTTGAATTGTTCGAAGACCTAGCACGTCAAAATGTTATATATTCTGAAGTAAGATTTGCACCAAGCCTTCATACACAAAAAGGCTTAGAATATAGTAAGATAGTAGAGTCTGCAATAAATGGTATGAATAAAGCAAAGGAAAAATATAATATAGATGGAAATTTAATACTATGTTGTATGAGAGGAAAAGATAACAAACAAGAAAATTTAAAAACAGTAGAAGTATCAAAAAAATATTTAAATAAAGGAGTATGTTCTTTAGACTTAGCAGGAGCAGAGGCTTTATTTCCAACTCAAGATTTTGAAGATGTGTTTAAAACAGCTAGAGATTTAAATATTCCGTTTACAATACATGCAGGCGAAGCTGCAGGACCAGAGAGTATAAAAAAAGCATTAGAATTTGGAGCAAGAAGAATAGGACACGGAGTAAGATGTATTGAAGATAATAATTTGGTTAATTATTTAGTCCAACATGAAATACCACTTGAAGTTTGCCCAATTAGTAATTTGCAAACAAAAGCAACAGGCGAGCCACACCCAATTGAAGAATTATATAAGAAAAGGTTAAAAGTAACTATAAGTCCAGACAATGACACAGTTTCAAATACTAATATAATTGAGGAATATAAATATGTGTTAGAGAATACAAATTTAACACTAGATGATTTAGCAAAAATGAATATAAATGCGATAAGAGGAGCATTTATAGAGCCACAGAAAAAAGCAGAATTAATAGCTAAATTATCACAAAAAGAAAATGAAATAATGCAAAAATAAGTATAATAATAAATGAGAAAAAGTAAAACTTTTTCTCATTTATTTAAAAATGTTTTTTCAATATATATTTTATTTGTAACAGATTGAACAACATTTTTTAAAATATATCGTTCTTCTGTAAGTTCTTCATCATATACAAAATCCTTTTTATTAAATATAGCATCAATAGATTTTTCTAATAAAATACAAAATTTATTATATGATATTTCTATACCTGAAGTTTCTAGAGCTAGTTTGATTAAAGAATTTATATCATTTATGCTATATACTTTTTTTATAATACATATAACAATTAATCTAGCTATATGTTCTTTGTTATATTTTTTATTAACAGGTGGCTTTAGCACACCATGTTTTACGTAATTATTAATCATTGTTTTAGTTATAACTTTATCTTCATTTTTATCTTTAAGTGGAACGAAATTTTTTAAAATATCTTCCAATAATGTAACTATCTGGTCTAAATATAAATCTATATTAGGAAGTTCATTCCATCTAGGAATATGAAAATTTAAAATATCATTATCCATATTTGCCTCCGTATAACTTAATATAAATATTTTAGGTTTTTTAAATATTTTAACATTTATAAAGAATATAGTCAACTCATTGACATATTATTTATAATGTGGTAAGCTAGTATTCGATACTAGATTAATAGAGGAGGAACTAATGAAAACATATAAAAAAATTCGTGAATCAAAAATATTTAAAAATGTAAAGGAAGTTATTGATAATTCAACGAATCTATACCCAAATAATGTTGCTTTTATAATAAAAGAAAAAGAAGGAAAAGATATAAAATATATAAAGATAACATATAAAGAATTTAAAGAACAAATTAATTATTTAGGAACAGCTTTAATAGATTTAGGATTAAAGGATAAAAGAATAGCAATTATTGGTAAGAACAGATATGAATGGGCTCTTACATATTTTTCAGTTTTAGGTGGAGTAGGTATTACTGTACCATTAGATAAAGGATTAAAAGAAGAAGAAATAATATCATGTTTAGTAAGAAGTAAAGCAGATTGTATAGTATTTGAAAAAGAATATTTAGATGTTATGAAAAAAGCAAAAGAAAATAAAGATATAAAAATAAAAGAATATATTTGTATGGATGATATACAAGAAGAAGGTATAAAAAATTTAAGTGCAATATTAAAAAATGGAAAAGAGTTATTAAAAAACGGAAATAAAGAATATTTAAATGCGCAAATAGATGAAGAAAAAATGGCAAGTATAATATTTACATCTGGTACAACATCTGAATCAAAAGCAGTAATGCTTTCACAAAAAAATATTGCTTCAAATATTACAGATTTAAATTATGTAGAAGTTGTATATCCTGATGATGTAAATATGGCTTTTTTACCATTTCACCATACATTTGGCTCAACAGGACTTTTATTCTTTCTATCAAATGGAGCAACAAATGTATTTTGTGATGGATTAAGACATATACAAAGTAATTTAAAAGAATATAAAGTAACAGTATTTGTTTGCGTACCATTATTACTTGAAACAATGTATAAAAAAATAATTGCACAAGTTGAAAAGCAAGGCAAAACAAAATTAATTAAATTTGGATTAATTATAAGTAAGTTTTTACTTAAATTTGGAATTGATATAAGAAGAAAACTATTTAAAGAAATTATAGATAATTTAGGCGGTAAATTAAGATTTATAGTAAGTGGAGCATCAGCAATAGATAGAAAAGTTGCACAAGGCTTTAATGATTTTGGAATACTAACAGTGCAAGGATATGGATTAACAGAAACGTCTCCTGTACTTACAGCTGAAAATGCAAAAACAATAAAATATGGTTCTGTTGGTATACCATTATTTAATGTAGATGTAAAAATAGATAATCCAGATGAAAAAGGAATAGGAGAAATAATTGCAAAAGGTCCTAATGTAATGCTTGGATATTATGAAAATGAAGAAGCAACAAAAGAAGTTTTAAAAGATGGATGGTTTCATACAGGTGATTTAGGATATATTGATAAAGATGGAATTATATTTATTACAGGAAGAAAGAAAAATGTTATTGTATTAAAAAATGGAAAAAATATCTTCCCAGAAGAATTAGAAAGTTTAATTACAACACTTCCATATGTAGAAGAAAATATGGTATATGGAAAACCAAAAGATGATGATTTATTATTATCTGTAAAAATTGTATATAACGAAGAATATGTAAAAGAAAAATATCCAGAACTTTCTGAAGAAGATTTAAAAGCGATGATTTGGAAAGATATAAAAGAAATAAATAAAAAATTACCAAATTATAAACATATTAAAAATTTAGTAATAACTAACGAGCCAATGATAAAAACAACAACTGCAAAAATTAAAAGATTTGAGGAAGAAAAAAGGCTCTAAAATCTTGAAAAATATAAAAATACATATATAATAATATATATGTATTTTTGTTTTTATGGGAGGAAAAAATATGAATTATAATTTAGCGCTTCAATATATAAAAGAAAAAATAGGTGAGAAAAAAATTGAAACAGCAATAGTTCTTGGGTCAGGGTTAGGAGTTTTAAGAGATGAAATAGAAAATAAAGTGATAATAAAATATGAAGACATACCAGAATTTCCAGTATCTACTGTTCCAGGGCATGCAGGAGAATTAATAATAGGTGAACTATCAGGAAAAACAATAATTGCAATGAATGGAAGATTCCACTATTATGAAGGCTATGATGTAAAGCAAACAGTATTTCCAATAAGGATATTTTCCCTATTAGGAATAAAAAAAGTAATACTAACAAATGCAGCAGGAGGAATAAATTTAGAATATAAACCTGGAGACTTCATGGTAATAAATGACCATTTAAGTTTCTTTGCAGAATCTGTATTAAGAGGAAAAAATGAAGATGAATTTGGTGTACGCTTTCCTGATATGTCAGAAGCTTATGATAAAGAAGAAATAAAGAAAATGAAAGAAGTAATAAAAAAACATACAGGTGTTGCACATGAGGGAGTATACGCATATATGAAAGGACCTTGTTTTGAAACACCAGCAGAAATAAGAGCTCTTAGAGTTTTGGGAGCAGACGCTGTAGGTATGTCAACAGTTCCAGAGGTAGTTACTGCAAGGCATTCAGGTATAAAAGTTGTAGCAGTTTCTTGTATTACAAATATGGCAGCAGGAGTAACAAATAATAAATTATCACATGAAGAAGTTAATGAAACAGCAGATAGAGTTAAAGTTAAGTTTAAAGAAATAATAAAAGAATATTTAAAAAATAATTAGATAAAAGCAATAGCCCTTTTAAGTATTATCTTAATAAGGGCTATTACTTTTTAGAGATTAAATGCCATCCCACACTGCATAGAAGATATGGTGTCCTATACGGTGAGTCACACTGATATTTGCTCTTCGTGCATTCTCAATCGGACCACAAAGATCTGGATTATAGAAATATAAAGCTCCTAGACCATTTAAATAGTCTTTAGTAGGATCTTCACCACTAAGAGCAGCATCAAGTGCTTTTTCTATTGTAGGGTGCTGTTTTACGGTAAGTGTAGAAACACGGTTATAAGATGCGTATGCCTTTGCTACTGTTTCAGGGGTATTTGGAAATTTACTGTCTTTTAA
>CANQZZ010000010.1 GCA_947628465.1 uncultured Clostridia bacterium | reverse complement strand
TTGTTATTTGGTAGTATTTTTTCAATTACAATTACCTTTAATAATCAGTTAGATGAAAAAAGACATTTTTTATCAAGCTATAGCATAGCTATTCGGAAATTTTAATTTAAAAGATGCATGTATAGATGAAAGTGTTGCAGAAATGCCAAGACAAATGAATGTAGAAGAATTTACAAGCTATTTTTCTAAAAAGCCAACAGGGGAAATAACTAAAAATTTTGCAGACAGAGATATAAAGGACACACCAAATAATTTTTATTTTTATACAACTTCATATTTTGTATCTGGTTTAGGTATTTTTATTGCAAAAACGATTCGGAGGAAGTATAGCAGATATTTATATCACAGGAAGAATTTTTAATCTTTTGTGTTATACTATACTTATGGTGTTAGCATTAAAAGTATTGCCATACAAAAAACATATAGCATATTCTGTGCTTTTCATGCCAATGATTCTTGCTTTAGGAGCGGTATATTCGCCAGATGCAATATCAACAGCATTAGTAGCGCTATTTATAGCATATTGTTTAAAATTATATGAAAAATCAGAAGTAAATATAAAGGATATAATACTTCTCATTTTGTTAATGATACTTGCTTCATCGATAAAAAGTGTAGGATATATAGGAATAGCTTTAATCGTTTTTTGCTTACCACTTAAAAAAATAATTAAGGCAAATAAAAAATATATGAAATACATATTGCTATTTTTCGTTATATTGTTTATAGCAGTAATATTAACAACTAAAAGTAGTATAAATGCACCAGGAGACCCAAGAGTACAAGGCACTAATACATCTGAGCAATTTAAGTATGTTATAAATAATCCATTAGCGTATGCAAAAATATTAACTAACCATACAATAGATACATTTACACATTTAAAAGGCTTAAGCTTTTTAAATGCACCGATGTATTTCCCTACTACATATTATAAAGTATTTTTAGTAATACTTGCATATCTGCTATTTTTAAGCATAACAGATTCTAGTAAGCAGTTACCAAAAAGAACTAGATTAATATTCATGTTATCATTTTTAATAGTATTTGCAATGACGAGTACATCAATGTATTTATCATATACACCAGTTGGAGTGCAAGGAATTAATGGATATCAAATGCGCTATCTATTTCCAATTTTATTATTATTCTTTATGAGTATATCAATTAAAAAGTTTGAGTTGAAAGATAAATTCAAATATTCAAATTTATATTTATGCTATCCATCAGCAATATTTTTAATAATATCAGTAATAGATTTATTAATTCATTAATTGAATGTAAGTTATAAGTTTGGAGGGAGCTTATGGACAAACTAGTTTTAATAGACGGAAACAGTATAATAAACAGAGCATTTTATGGAATAATGGGAAATAAAATGCTAATGACTGAAAATCGGAACATATACAAATGCAGTATATGGTTTTTTAAGTATATTATTTAAAATTTTAGATGATATACAACCTAAATATTTGGCTGTTGCATTTGATTTAAAAGCACCTACAAAAAGACACAAAATGTATGATAAATATAAAGCAAATAGAAAAGGTATGCCAGATGAACTAGCATCTCAAATGCCAATTCTAAAAAATGTACTCACAGCAATGAATATTTGTATCATTGAAAAAGAAGGATATGAGGCAGACGACATTTTAGGAACACTTGCAAAATGGGGACAAAATGAGAATTTAGAAGTTACTGTTTTAACTGGTGATAGAGATAGTTTCCAATTAATAGATAAAAATATAAAGGTAAGAATACCTAGAACCAAAATGGGAAAAACAGAGGAAGAAGACTATACAATAGAAAAAATAAAAGAAGAATATGGATTAGAGCCATTAGATTTAATCGAAGTAAAAGGACTAATGGGAGATTCATCTGATAATATACCAGGTGTTCCAGGAGTAGGCGAAAAAACAGCTTTAAATTTAATTAAGGAATATAAAACTATTGATGGCGTTTATGAAAATATAGATAAACAAAAAGGAAAATTAAAAGAAAAGTTAGAAGAAAACAAAGATTTAGCATATCTTTCAAGAACACTTGGAACAATAGATATAAATGCTCCAATAGAAAAAGATTTAAAATTAATTGAGAAAAAAGAGTGGGATAATAACAAAGTATTAGAAATTTTTAAAGAATTAAAATTTAATAGATTTATTGATAGATTTAATTTGTATTCTAATGGAAATACTGAAGAATCTAAAAATTCTGAAGATTCTATAAAAATTGAATATGAAATTAATTTAGATGATGAAAAAATTAATGAATTAAAAAATGATATTATATTTAAAAAAATAATGTACTATTACTTAAGTAAAGATTGTTTTGTAATTTATTCTGAAAAAATTAATAAGTCAGTATATATCAACAAAATAGATAGCTTTAAAGATATATTTGAAGATGAAAGCATATTAAAATGCGGGTATAAACAAAAAGAAGAATATGTTTTACTATGGAAAAATAATATAGATGCTAAAAATTTGATGTTTGATATTTCAATTGCAGGATATATTTTAAACTCTAATATAAACAAATATACAATAGAATATTTAGCAAATGAATATTTAGGCTTTGATATGGATGAATATTTAATGCAAGAAGGAATAGGAAAAAAAGAGCCTGCGCAAATAAATTTATTTGAGGTAGCAGAACAAGAAAATAATAATGCAGATAAAAACTATATATATGCATATTTAATATATAAATTGTATAATCCATTAAAAAATAAAATGGAAGAAGAAAATAGTTTAAAACTATTTGAAGAAATAGAAATGCCACTTGCACAAGTTTTAGCAAGTATGCAATATGAAGGAATATATATTGACAAACAAGAACTTTTAGAATATGGAAAAGAATTAAAAGAAAAAATTGATGTTTTGACAAAAGAAATATATGAGCAAGCAGGAGAAGAGTTTAATATAAATTCTACAAAACAATTAGGCGAAATATTATTTGAAAAACTACAACTTACTGCAGTTAAAAAAACTAAAACAGGATATTCAACAGATGTAGATGTTCTAGAAAAAATAAAATATGAGCATCCAATAATTGAAAAGATATTAGAATATAGACAACTTGTAAAATTAAATTCTACTTATGTAGAAGGATTAATTCCATATATTGATGAAACTAGCAGAATACACTCTAGTTTTCATCAAACAGTTACTGCAACAGGAAGAATTAGTAGTACAGATCCTAACCTTCAAAATATACCTACAAGGATGGAACTTGGTAAAAAATTAAGGAAAGTATTTAAACCAAAAGATGGCTATATATATGTTGATGCAGATTATTCACAAATAGAGCTTAGAGTTTTAGCTCATATTTCAAAAGATAAAAATATGATAGATGCATTTAATCACGATGAAGATATCCATGCACAAGCTGCTTCCAAAGTCTTAAATATACCAATAGAAGAAGTTACAAAAGAACAAAGAGCAAGTGCAAAAGCTGTTAATTTTGGAATAGTTTATGGAATTAGTGATTTTGGATTAGGTGAGCAACTAGGAATATCTAGGAAAAAAGCAAAAGAATATATAGAACAATATCTTGAAAAGTACAGTGGTATAAAAGAATTCATGACAAACATAGTTGAAGAAACAAAAGAAAAGGGATTTGTAGAAACACTTTATCATAGAAGGAGATATGTTCCAGAGCTTAAATCAAATAATTATATGGTAAGACAATTTGGCGGAAGAGTAGCTATGAATACACCAATTCAAGGAACTGCTGCAGACATTATGAAAATTGCTATGATAAATGTGTATAATAAATTAAAAGAAAAAAATTTAAAGTCAAAAGTAATAGTACAAGTCCATGATGAATTATTAATAGAGACGGCTTTAGATGAAAAAGAAATAGTAAAAGAAATCCTGCAATCAGAAATGGAAAATGTAATTAAATTAGATGTTCCTTTGAAAGCAGAAGTATCAGAGGGATTTACTTGGTACGAAGCCAAATAATACAAAGGAAAAAAATGAAAAAGGAGATAGATTTGAAAAGACTAGCAAAGATTTTTACAATATTGATTATAATTTTGATAATTTATATTGCTTTATTTAAAGTAATTAAAATAGATGATATAGTAATGAAAAAAATTTATCCATTAAAGTATAGTGAGTATGTAGAAAAATATTCAAGTGAGTATAATATAGATTCATATATGGTTTATGCAATTATTAAGGCAGAAAGTAACTTTAAAGAAGATGCAAAATCATCAAGTAATGCAGTAGGTCTTATGCAAATAATGGAAGATACTGCAATAGAAACCGCAAGAAAAATGCAACTGGAGGTAAATGAAAATGATTTATTTAATCCGGAAATGAATATTAAAATTGGGATTAAATATTTTTCAGATTTACTAAAAAACTATAACAATAATTATTATTTAGCCATTATTGCATATAATGCTGGAATTGGAAACGTAGATAAATGGATAGAAAATGGTACAATAAAAAAAGATGCAACAGATATAGAAAATGTACCATTTAAAGAAACAAATAATTACGTAAGAAAAATATTAAGAGACTATAATATTTATAAAGAATTATATAAGCAATAGTTTTATAAAAATGGTTAGTCAATAAAGTAAAAGCAAAATTTTATAA
Source organism: uncultured Clostridia bacterium (assembly GCA_947628465.1). The sequence continues at coordinate 19,813 of CANQZZ010000010.1, read as the reverse complement.
AAATTACTAAATAAGGTTGTTATAAAATTTTACTTGATATATAATAAAACAAATAATTGAATAATGTAAGGAGTGGATGTAGAATATGGCAATTTTAGTAACAGGTGGGGCAGGATACATTGGAAGCCATACGGTTGTAGAATTATTAAACAAAGGGGAAGACATAGTTATAGTAGATAATTTTGTAAATAGTAAACCTGAAGTGTTAGACAAAATAAAAAAGATTACAGGAAAAGATTTTAAGTTTTACGAAGTTAATATATTAGATGAAAAAAATTTGGAAAGAGTATTTGAAGAAAATGATATAGAATCTGTTATACACTTTGCAGGATTAAAGTCAGTAGGAGAATCAGTAAAAAAGCCAATAGAATATTATCATAATAATATTACAGGCACTCTAACATTATTAAAATTAATGAGAAAATATAATTGCAAAAAAATAGTTTTTAGTTCATCTGCAACAGTATACGGTAATCCAGAAAAAGTACCTATAACGGAAGATTGCAAAACAGGTGGAACAACAAATCCTTATGGAACAACAAAACTATTTATAGAGAAAATTTTAAAAGACATATACATAGCAGATAATGAATTTAGCATATCACTTCTTAGATATTTTAATCCTATAGGAGCACATGAAAGTGGCTTGATTGGAGAAGACCCAAATGATATACCAAATAATCTTATGCCATACATAACAGGTGTTGCATCTGGAAAATTTGAAATATTAAGTGTGTTTGGAAATGATTATCCAACAAAAGATGGAACAGGTGTAAGAGATTATATACATGTTGTAGACTTAGCAAAAGGACATCTTAAAGCATTAGATAAAGTAAGAAAAGAAACTGGAGTACAAATATATAATTTAGGAACAGGAAATGGATATTCAGTATTAGAGATAGTAAATGCATTTGAAAAAGTAAACAATGTAAAAGTAAAATATAAAATAGCACCTAGAAGAGCAGGGGATATAGCAGAATGTTATGCAGATCCAAGTAAGGCACAAAGAGAACTTGGATGGACTGCTAAAAAAACAATAGAAGATATGTGTAGAGACTCTTGGAAATTTATAATTTCAAATAAATAGAAAATAAAGGGGATTTTTAAAGTTCCCCTTTTTATTTGTTTTCTAATAATTGATTTTTTAAATCCCATAGGTCTTTAGATAAATCTACATAGTATTTATGTGGATTTTTTATACGTTTTACTTCATTCCATAAAGTATCTAATTCTTTTTTTGCTTTTTTTGTAATTTCATCTAGACTAGGAGAGTTATATACGAGCTTGCCATTATCAAAGATTAATTCTTGTAAAGACCTTACAGTATAGTTTGTTAAATTCTTTTTCTTCCATGTAGAATTAGGATCAAATATTGAATATTTGTCTTCTGGTATTTTTTCATCATGAAGAGCAATTACATCAGCCAATGCCTTATTGCTTTTCTTATCATAAAATCTATAAACTTTTTTAAAACCTGGATTAGTTATTTTGATAGTATTATTAGAAACTTTTATTTTAGGTATAATTTCTCCATTTTTTTCAATTGCTACTAATTTATATACACCGCCAAAAACAGGATTGCTTTTTGCAGTAATTAAATTTTCACCAACACCAAATAGGTCTATTTGAGCTCCTTCATCTAAAATAGAAGTTATTACATATTCATCTAAAGCATTTGTCCCACAAATTTTACAGTCTTCAAATCCGGCATCATCTAAGATAGCTCTAATTTTTTTTGATAAGTATGATAAGTCACCACTGTCTAATCTTACAGCTTTTGGTCTATATCCATTTGGAACAAGTACTTCATTAAAAACTTTAATAGCATTTTTTATACCAGAATTTAATGTATCATAAGTATCAATTAGTAGAGTACAATCATTTGGATAATTTTCTGCGTATGCCTTAAATGCTTCATATTCAGAATCAAATGCTTGTATAAAGCTATGTGCCATAGTTCCACTTGCAGGAACATTCCATTCTTTTGATGTTAATGTACAAGAAGTTCCGAACACAACCACCAATCATTGCAGCTCTTGCTCCAAAAACTGCAGCATCAATGCTATGAGCTCGCCTTGCACCAAATTCCATTACAGGACAACCTTTTGCTGCATTTACTATTCTACTTGCTTTTGTTGCAATTAATGATTGATGGTTAATTAAGCAAAGAATAGTTGTTTCTAAAAGTTGTGCTTCAATAAGAGGAGCTTTAACTGTAATTAACGGTTCATTAGGAAAAACTACAGTTCCTTCTGGAACAGACCAAATGTTACCTGAGAATTTAAAGTGCTTTAAATATTCTAAGAACTCATTAGAAAATATATTTTGTTTTTCTAAATATTCAATATCACTTTCATCAAATTTTAAGTTATTTATATAGTCAATTATTTGTTCTAACCCTGCAAATATAACATATCCACCATCATCTGGAATTTGCCTAAAGAAAACATCAAAATATGCATATGTATCTTGCATATTTTTTGCAAAGAAACCATTTGACATTGTAAATTCATAAAAATCTGTTACTAATTCTAATTTTCTACTATCCATAAATCCTCCAAAATTTAAATGCTATTAATTATTATTAACAATAATTAATAACATTATATCATTAATGTCAAGAAAATAACTAAAAAAAGTATCCCCACCAGTTTTATAACTGATGGGGAACAGGAGCGTCTTACTATTCCATAGTAAAAACAGCTAAAATGTAATGCTCCGGAGGAGCATCGCGGTACCTTAAGTAAGGTACTGTATTACCATCAAAGGTAACACTTTGGACATTGTCCAAATCGAATGCCCTAAAATCATTGATGATTTTAGGAGGTTCAGATGAACCTACTTGAGATTCACAGAAGGTAATGGAAAATGTGTTATCATTTTTCCGCTTAGCTTCTTGGCGTAGATGAGCAAGCTGCTCATCATCTAGCCGGAGTAGAAAATCCACTGCGAATTTTCCGGAGTTGCTGTTTACATCCAGAACCATTTTTTCTGGAAGTTTGCGCGCTAGGGAAACCAAAGCGTCTCTAGCATAGATTGAGTGGGTCATTTTGCATAAGCTCCTTTTTAAAATATTTAGTACACAATATTTGCGTACGTATATATATTATACCATAAAAATGAAAAATGGTCAATTTCATGTTGACATGAATAATTTTGGGTAATATAATGATAAAGCTAGGAGTAAGAGTAAATTTTTTCCAAAACTTTTACTTTATCTAAAGGAGGACAATAATGCTAAAATTAAAAAATATTACCAAAGAATATTTATCTGGAGACTCAAAAGTAGAGGCTTTAAAGGGAATAGATATAGAATTTAGAAAATCGGAATTTGTATCTGTACTTGGACCAAGTGGATGTGGAAAAACAACGCTTTTAAATATAATAGGTGGACTAGATAGATATACAAAAGGAGATTTATCAGTAAATGGTAAGTCAACTAAAGAATTTAAAGATAGAGATTGGGATACATATAGAAATCATTCCATAGGATTCGTATTTCAAAACTATAATTTAATACCACATCAAACAGTTTTATCAAATGTAGAGCTTGCACTTACATTATCTGGTGTATCAAAAAAGGAGAGAAGAAAAAGAGCAATAAAAGCATTAGAAAGTGTAGGATTAAAAGACCAAATTAATAAAAAACCAAATCAAATGTCAGGTGGACAAATGCAAAGGGTTGCAATTGCAAGAGCATTGGTAAATAATCCAGAAATAATACTTGCAGATGAGCCAACAGGTGCATTAGACACAAAAACAAGTGTGCAAATCATGGAAATATTAAAAAGTATATCAAAAGACAAATTAATTATAATGGTAACACACAATCCAGAAATAGCAGAAAAATACTCCTCAAGAATAGTTAAAGTATTAGACGGAAAAATAATAGATGATAGCAATCCATATAAATCAAGAGCAAGCAAAAATAAAGAAGAAAAGAAAAATAATAAAAAAACATCAATGAGCTTCTTTACTGCTTTAGCATTAAGCTTAAATAATTTAATGACTAAAAAAGGAAGAACTTTTTTAACAGCTTTTGCAGGAAGTATAGGAATTATTGGTATTGCATTAATACTTGCAATATCAACAGGTGTACAAAACTATATAGATAAAGTAGAAGAAGATACTTTGTCATCATATCCAATTACAATAGAAGAACAAACAATAGATATGTCTAGTATGATGGAAAGCTTAATGGGTGAATCAAATCAGGATACATCAGTTTACGAAGAAGGAAGAGTATATTCTTCAGATATAATGAATGAAATGATAGCTACGCTTTCTAATAAAGTAACAAATAATAATTTAAAAGAATTAAAGAAATATTTAGAAGAAGAAAACAATCCAATAAAAAGTCGTGCAAATGCTATCGATTATAGCTATGATTTAAAAATAAATCTATATAAAGAAAATACAGAAGATGGAATAGTACAAGTAAATCCAAGTACTGTAATGAATGCAATGGGCATGGGAGAAATGATTGAAGCAAGCAATAATTCTTCAATGTCAGGAGTTATGATGTCAAATACAGACGTATGGATTGAAATGTTAGATAATGAAGAATTATTACATTCTCAATACAACTTACTTGCAGGCTCTTGGCCTAAAAGCTATGACGAAGTAGTATTAGTTGTTAATGATAATAACGAACTTAGCGATTATACTTTATATACATTAGGTTTAAAAGATCAAGATGAATTAGAAAAGAAATTTAAAGCAATGCAAAAAGGTGAAGAAGTAGAAGAATCTAGCCGGGACTTCATATACCTATGATGAGCTATTAGGATTGTCATTTAAATTAATTTTAAATACTGATTATTATTCAAAAGAAAACGGCTTATGGATTGATAAATCTGATGATAGCAAATATATGAAACAAAAAATAAAGGATGCACAAAGTATAAAAGTTGTAGGAATAATCAAACAAAATCCTGATACAGTTGCCGTATCTATGCAAGAGGGAATAGGCTATACAAAGGCATTAGAGGAGTATGTTATAAATAAATCAAATGAGGCAGAAATAGTAAAAGAACAAAAAGAAAATCCTGAAACCAATGTATTTTCAAAAATGGAATTTCCATCAGAAGATGAAAAACAAGAATTTACTTATGATTCATTATCACAAGAACAAAAAATGCAAATGGCATCTTTAAGTGCAGAGGAACTTGCTAAAATAATGGAAGCATATAGCGAAAATATGGATGCAAGTTATGAAAAAAATCTAGAAAAATTAGGAGCAGTAGATTTATCAAATCCTACATCAATTAGCATATATCCTAAGGATTTTGAATCTAAAGATGCAATTACAAATGAAATAGAAAACTATAACCAAAAACAAAGAGATAACGATAAAGACGAAAATGTAATTAATTATACTGATTTAGTAGGAATTATGATGAAATCAGTTAATCAAATAATTAATATAATTAGTTATGTATTAATTGCATTTGTTTCAATATCATTAATAGTATCATCAATAATGATAGGAATAATAACATATATTTCAGTACTTGAAAGAACTAAAGAAATTGGAATACTTCGTAGCATTGGTGCTTCAAAGAAAGATATTTCAAGAGTTTTCAAAGCAGAAACTTTTATAGTAGGATTAATAGCAGGTCTTCTAGGAATTGGTATAACAGTTCTTCTTACAATACCTATTAATGCAGCTATATTAGCGCTAACAGGTGTAAATGTAATAACTACTGTTCCACCAGTTGCAGGGGTAATACTTGTTGTAATAAGTATGCTACTTACAATGATAGCAGGATTAATACCATCAAAAATGGCAAGCAAAAAAGATCCAGTTGTTGCATTAAGAGTGGATTAATTTTAAAAGAAAAAATGTTAATAGTAAATTTTTACCAAAAGGCTGAAAACATTGAAAAAACTGCAATTGAAAACATGCTTAAAAAAGTAGTGAATTGTAATGAATTTGTAATATAAATGTAATAAATCTTCTTTTCCTTGATGTGTCTAACTTTAAACGAAACTACTTAAAATGTTGTTGCAATTGCAACAACATTTTAATTTTAATGTGGTATAATCCAATTACATTACGAAGGGGGAGATGTTATATGAAAATTATAAAAAGAGATGGGGAAATAGTAGCATATAATCCAGAAAAGATTAGAGTAGCAATACAAAAAGCTAACAATGAAGTTCCAAGAAAAGAAAAAGTTTCAAAGGAACAAATTGAAGATATAATAAATTATATAGAAGAATTAGGTAAGTCAAGAATTTTAGTAGAAGACATACAAGATATAATTGAAGAAAAATTAATGTCTCTCGAAAAGTATAAATTAGCAAAAAAATATATTACATATCGTTATACAAGAGAGTTAGTTAGAAAAGCTAATACAACTGACCAAAGTATAAAAGAATTAATTGAGGGAGAAAGTGAATATTGGAATAATGAAAACTCTAATAAGAATGCAGAAGTAGTAACAACACAAAGAGACTATTTAGCAGGAATAACAAGTACAGATATTACTAGAAGATTCTTATTACCAGAAGATATAGTAAAAGCTCATGATGAAGGAATTATACATTTCCATGATGCAGACTATTTTGCACAAAATGCACTTCACAATTGTGAATTAATCAACTTAGAAGATATGCTTCAAAATGGTACTATAATAAATGGAGTAATGATTGAAAAACCACATAGATTTATTACAGCAGCTACAATAGCAACACAAATAATTCTTGCAGTAACATCATCAAGCTATGGTGGAGCAACAGTTTCACTTTCACATTTAGCACCATTTGTAAGAGATAGCTATAATAAATACTATAAAAAATATAAAGACAGAAAATTAAGTGAAGAAGATTGCAAAAAATTTGCACAAGAAGATACTAAAAAAGAAGTTGCAGATGGAGTTCAAACATTTAATTATCAAGTAAATTCAATGACAAATACAAATGGACAAGCACCATTCTTATCAGTTAATATGTATTTAGGCGAAACAGATGAATATAAAGATGAATTAGCTATGATAATTGAAGAATTCTTAAATCAAAGAATTCTAGGATTTAAAAATAAAAAAGGAGTATATATTACTCCAGCATTTCCAAAACTTTTATACATACTTGAAGAAGATAATATTCATGAAGATAGCAAATATTGGTATTTAACAGAACTTGCAGCAAAATGTACTGCAAAAAGAATGGTTCCAGACTATATTTCTGAAAAAGTAATGAAAGAATTAAAGAAAAACGAAAAAGGCGAAGGAGAATGTTATCCATGTATGGGATGTCGTTCATTCTTAACACCAGATAGAACAATGAGTAAAGGAAATATAGCACATGCTAAAAACTATGTAGAAGGTAAAGGAAAATATTATGGTAGATTTAATCAAGGTGTTGTAACAATAAACTTACCAGATGTTGCATTATCATCTAAAAAAGATATGGATAAATTCTGGAAAATATTTGATGAAAGATTAGAATTATGCCATAAAGCATTACAAATTAGAAATAAAAGATTAGACAATGCAACAAGTGATGTAGCACCTATCCTTTGGCAACATGGAGCACTTGCAAGACTAAAAGAGGGAGAATCAATTAGCGAATTATTACATAATGGATATTCAACTATATCACTAGGATATGCCGGACTTTATGAATGTGTTAAATATATGACAGGACAAAGCCATACAGATAATGGCGAAGGAAAAGAATTTGCTCTAAAAGTTATGCAAAAAATGAACGATAAATGTACAGAGTGGAAAGCAGCAGAAAATATAGACTATAGTGTATATGGAACACCAATTGAATCAACAACATACAAATTTGCAAAATGTTTGCAAGATAGATTTGGAATTGTTGAAGGAATTACAGATAGAAATTATATAACAAATTCATATCACGTTCCTGTATTTGAAGAAATAGATGCTTTTGAGAAGCTTAAATTAGAAAGTGAATTCCAAAAACTAAGTCCAGGTGGAGCAATATCATACATAGAAACACCTAATTTACAAGATAATATAGAATCTGTATTAGAAGTTATAAGATTTATATATGATAACATTATGTATGCAGAGCTAAATACAAAATCAGATTATTGTCAAAAATGTGGATTCGATGGCGAAATTTTAATAGACGATAATTTGGAATGGTATTGTCCAAATTGCGGTAATAGAGATCATGACACATTAAATGTAGCAAGAAGAACATGCGGATATATAGGAAGTAATTTCTGGAACAAAGGAAGAACTCAAGAAATTAAAGAAAGAGTATTACATATTGATAACAAAGATTATGAAGAATAGAGGCGAATAGTCAAATGAGATATAACAAAATTAGAAAAATGGATATTGCAGACGGACCAGGAGTAAGAGTATCAATTTTTATGCAAGGATGCACATTTAATTGTAAAAAATGCTTTAATCCAGAAACGCATGATTTTAATGGTGGTAAAGAATTTACAGACGAAACAATAGATAAGGTTATAGAATTGTGCAAAAACGAACATGTAAAAGGTTTATCAATATTAGGAGGAGAACCACTTCATCCTAACAACATAGATGGAACTACAAAACTTGTAAAAACATTTAAAGAAAAGTTACCAGATAAAAATGTATGGATTTGGTCAGGATTTTCATTTGACAAAGATTTAAAAGATAAAGAAGTAATGAAATATACAGATGTATTAGTAGATGGTAGATATGTTGACGAATTAAGAAATCCTTCTTTAAAATGGAAAGGTTCTAGTAACCAAAGAGTAATAGATGTAAAAAAGAGTTTAGAAAAAAATGAAATTGTTTTATATGCATAAATAACAAAAACTTACCTGCAGGCATAAATTTCAGGTAAGTTTTTTTATTGAATAGGAAAATCAATGTATAAATAAAAAATAAAAGTAAATAATTCAATTAAGAATAGAGGAGAAAAAATGCTTTTATCTATAGTTTTAGTAATAGTAGGATTTGTTTTACTAATAAAAGGCGCCGATTTTTTAGTAGATGGAGCAAGTAATGTAGCAAAAAAATTTCATATACCTGAAATAGTAATTGGTCTAACAATTGTATCAATAGGTACTTCAATGCCAGAACTATTTGTTAGTATTTCTTCTGCCATAAATGGATATCCAGATATGGCTATTGGTAATGTAATAGGAAGTAGTATTGCAAATTTATTATTTATTTTAGGTCCACTTGCAATAATTAGGCCAATACATTTTAAAAGAGAAACAAGACTTATTGAAATACCATTATGCCTTGTTATTTCTGTTATATTTATAATAATTTGCAATATTGGACAAAATGTAACAAGAGTAGATGGAATAATTTTGATTCTTGTATTTTTGATGTTTATAATGTATACAATAGTCATGTCATTTGAAGGAGAAAAATTTGATAAAGAAGAAGATAACGAAATTAATGAAAAAATTAACAACAAAAAGAAATCTACATTTAAAGACATTTTATTTATAATATTAGGACTATTAGCGCTAAAATTTGGTGGAGATTTAGCAGTAGACAATAGTGTAAGTATTGCTCAAATATTAGGCTTAAGTGAAAAAATAATAAGCGTAACAATACTTGCAGTAGGCACAAGCCTTCCAGAACTTGTTACAAGCATATCTGCAGCAATAAAAGGTGAAAACGATATAGCTATTGGAAATATTTTAGGTTCTAATATTTTTAATATGTTATTAATTATAGGAACATCATCATTAATAAAACCAATTGTATATAATGTTAGTTATAACAAAGATATGATAGTTTTAATAATAGCAACAGCTGTTTTAGCTTTATTTTCACTTATACCACCAAAAAATAAAATGACTAAAGCAAATGGAATTATATATTTTACAATGTATTTAGCATATATTATTACACTTTTTTAATTAAATAGAATATTGTAATAAAATAGCTCTGTATATTGCAGAGTTATTTTTTTTATGAGACGTATTTTCTAAAAAAATATGTACAAAATGAAAAAAATTTGCTATAATACCTAAAGTAAAAGGTATATATAAAATGACATAATAATTAAATAATTTATATTATATATTAGTTTGATATCAATTATAGAAAAGAGGGAAAAGTAATGAAACAAACAAAGATGGTAAGATTAGTTAGTTTTTTACTTGCATTTTTTATGCTGTTTACAGCATTTTCTGGATATACACATCCAGTAATTGCAGAATCTACAGATGAGGAAAAACCAGAAATGATTGAATTCAAAATTGTTCCAAATAAAACAAAAACTGTAAATCACAGTGTTGTAACGAAAGATGGAACAGATTGTTACCAAGTAGGAGATATAGTTGCTTTTGACGTTTATCTTGAAACAAAAAATGCGTCAGTTGGCTATTTTTATGTATCACTTCGAATAAGTGATAGACTTAAAAGTTATATTACTATATTAACAGATAAAACTGAAATAGGAGATAACGAACATTTTTCTACTAACAGTGGACATGTTTATTTTAATGCAGACAAAGATAAAAGTGTTGTATTAAATAATGATTCTGCAATCAAAGTAGGAACTTTTTATTGCGAGATAAAAGATTCAAGCCTTGATAAGCAGACTTTGTCAGATGAAAAATTTGAAATAACTCCAAATATTATTACTATACAAAGATTAATTGAAGGAACAAATTACTATACAAATTTAACTACTACATATAATTCATATAAATTTTATGCATCAGATAAGCCTACGCAGATTGAAGTAACTAGTCAAAATATAGAGATTCAAAAAGATGAAGAAGTAGAAATTGAATCTAAAGTATGTTCTAGTAAATATGATGAGTTATATGAAAGAGGTGTTTTGCAAGAAGTTACTTATACATCAGAGAAACCAGATATTGCTAAGGTACTAAGTAATGGAAAAATCTATGGAGTATCAGCAGGTACAACTAAAATTACGATTGCATCAAAAATAGATGAAAATGTTAAAACACAAGTAGATGTAACAGTAAAAGAAAATGCCAATGCAAAACCAATTACAGAACTTACATTTGAAAATCCACCAGAAAATAATAAAATGAATGTGGGAGAAAAGAGACAATTAACTGTTAAGATTGAACCAAATGATGCAACCAATAAGTCACTTCATTATAGTTCAGATAGACCAGATGTAATCAAAGTAAGTAGTGATGGAACAATAGAAGCTGTTGGCGAAGGGTCAGCAACAGTTAAGGTTGAAGCAAGTAATGGAGTATCAACTACTTGTACTATAGAAGTAAAAAATATTGTTAGTAAAGTAGAAATACTAAATCCAATTGATATATTATCTGCGCAAGCACAGAGTACTTATCAAATTAAATTTAGGGTATTTAATGAAGATGGAGTAATAGATGAAAGTTTAAATAATTTAGTAAGAATAAAATGTTCAGATGCTGACAATATTCGAGTAAATGAAAATAATAGTATTACAAATACAACAGTGAAGATAGGCGATGTAAAAGTAACAGCTTATGTAGGAAATATAGAGGATTCATTTTGGGTATATTATTCACCAGTGGTAAAAGATTCAAAATCTTTTTCAATAGTTAATAAAAAAACTACTATGGCAAAAGGTGACTCTTATCAATTAAAAACAAATATTGAACCAGGAGATGCTAGTGCAAAACTTGTAAAATTTTATGCATCTGATCCTAGTTATGTTTCTATAGATAAAAACGGAAAAATAACAGCATTAAAAGCAACAGAACATCCTATAAAAATAACTGCTTTCTGTGGTGGAAGGGAGGAAACTTTTGAACTTACAATTTTAGAACATGGTGTGCCATTAGAAAACATTATACTAAATGGAGAAAGTGGAGATAAAATTAGTATAGAAAAATCAGTTAAAGAAACAAAGGAAGTTAAATTTACATTTGAGCCAGAAGAGACGACTGATGATAAAAATATTGACAACTGGGTATCAACTGATCAAGATATTGCATCAATTAATATAGATTATGATACTGGAACTATTACAATAAAAGAAGGATATAAACCAGGAGTTGCAACAATTACTATTATGAAAGGAGACATTACAAAAGAAATTGAAGTTACTTCTTATGGTGTTGGAGTAAAAGGAAGCTCTCTTGTATTTGTTGACAGAGATAGTGAGTATCAAATAGAACCAATGGTATTTTTACCAGAAGATGAAGAATATACAATTACTTATGAGTCAAATAATCCAGATGCAGCATCAGTTGACGAAAATGGATTAGTACATACAGGACATATAGAAGGTGAGGAATCTAAATCAGCTACTATAACAATTACTTTAACAACAGCAAGTGGAAAAAAATATATAAACGAATTAGATATTGGCCTTACTATTCGAGTAAGAAAAATTACTATTTTTGGTAATATAAATGGCAGTCAAATAGAAAATTATAGTGGAAAAGTAATTGAAATTTTAGAAGGAGAATCGATTTATTTTGAAGGAAAAATTGAGCCATCTGATGCACTAAATTATGCTTCAACTATAAAAGTTAGTGATGAAACTGTTTTAGAAAAAATAGAAGATGGTTTTGGATTTTGGAAAGCATTGAAAAAAGGAAGAGTAACTATAACTGCAGTATCAACAGAGAATTCAAATATAACAGATAGTTGTACTGTTGTTGTTGTAGACAAAATACATGGAAATACAAAAACAGTTCCAGCAGAAGAATCTACTTGTATCAAACATGGACATGGTGAATATGTTATTTGCCAAGATTGTGGAACAATTATATCTGGTACAGATGAAGAATTACCACTAGCAGCACATAAAGGTGGAATAGCAACTTGTAACAGTAAAGCGGTTTGTGAAGTTTGTAAACAAGAATATGGATTTTTTGATATAAATAATCATATAAATACAGAGTTAAGAAATGTAAAAAAAGCAACAACAGAGCAAGAAGGATATACAGGAGATAGATTTTGCCTAGACTGCAATAAGTTGTTAGAAAAAGGTGAAATAATCCCAATTCTTGCTAAGGAAGGAGAACCAAAAGAACCTGAAAAAGAACCAGAAGTATTAAATCCAGAGGTACCAAACACAGGAGATAATTTCAATATGACAGTATGGATAATAACGTTATTAATATCTTTTGTTGGAATACTTGGTATTGGAAATAATTTAAAAAAGAATAAAAATAATAAATAATAAATAAAACCTTGATAGCTAACAGCTATCAAGGTTTGTATTGAGAGGCTTAAAATGAAAAAGAAGTTAAAAATAGGAATTTTGTGTATTTGTATATTTGTTTTCTTATTTTCTGCTTATCAAATAATACAATATTTTCTTGAACAAAAAGAAAACAAAGAAACACAGCAAAAACTAATAGAAGAATCAATTATTCAAACACCAAATGCAGAAGAAGTATTGCTGCCACAAGCATTGCCAATTAGTGTAGATTTTTCTAAATTAAAAGAAAAAAATTCTGAAATAATAGGTTGGATATATATTCCAAATACAGAAATTCATTATCCAGTTCTACAGGGAAAAGATAATGAAAAATATTTGAAAAAATCAGCTATCGGAAAGAATAACAGAGCAGGAAGTATATTTATGGATTATAGAAATAACTCCAATTTGTTAGATGATAACACTATTATATATGGACATAATATGAAAAATGGAAGTATGTTTGGCAATTTGCAAGCGTACAAAGATCAAGAATATTATAATACGCATAAAGAGGCATATTATTTCACACCAGATAAGATTTTTGCATTAGAATTAGTTTTTGGTTATACAACATCAAGTGACGATAAATTATATTCTTTAGAAAAAATTGATGAAACAGTTATTAATGAAATGAAAGAAAAAACAGATTTTAAATCATATGTTGAAGTATCAGAATTAGATAAATTCTTAACATTATCTACTTGTTCTTATGAAACTGAAGATGCAAGATATGTTGTGGTTTGTGCTTTAAGAGCATTAAATTAGATTTATTTTAAAAGAAAATCGTTTACTCGAAGACATTTAAATGTAAAAATTTAAATGAAGTTAAAAATTTAAGAATTAGATAAAAGTAACTCTGCATAATGCAGAGTTATTTTTATGTGTAAAAATACAAAAAAATAAAAAGATAAAAAATTAAAAATACTATTGCAAAATGAAAACGTATAAATTATAATAAACATAACAAGTAAAAAACAAAAGAAGGGAGCAAAAGAAATGCCAAAAGAAAAATTAAAGTCAAAAAGAGGAATAACATTAATAGCATTAGTAATAACAATAATAGTAATGCTAATATTAGTAGGAGTAACAGTAAATGTAACATTAAATGGAGGAATATTTACAAACGCCAAAAAAGCAGCAAAACAGACAGAAATAGAATATGAAAGAGAAGCATTACAAGAAAATATAGCAACATATTTAATATCACAATATGATAATAAATCTGAAAATAAGTTAGGAGAAGAATTATATGACAAAGGATTATATGACGGAGAAAGATGGGATATGGTATTTACAAAAGAAAAGAATTATGGAACAGGATGGAACTATATAGAGAGTGGGACAGAAATAGGAAAATATGGAAAAGCAAAATACAATTGGGTAATAAATTATGAAACAGGAGAAATAGAATACTTAGAAAATGGAGAATATCATCAATTAGATTATACAGATAGCATGGCAGTAACAACAGATATAGCATTAAATATAGATGCTACGAATTTAAGCGATGAAGGCAGTTGGGAAAATGTAGAAAATTATGGAAAAGAAAAAGATGGAACAGGTGGAGTAACATATGATGAGGAAAGTATGGCATTAGTATTTGATGGAAAAGATGACTATTTAAAATTAACAAAGCCAGGAGATTTTAGTAATGGCTTTACATTTGAGATGTATATGAATTTGGATAGGGGATTATACAATAATGGTAGTAGTAAAATGCATTCTGCATTATTTTGTAGAATTAAAACCTTAGAAGATACTACATGTACTGAGGCAATGAGATTTGCAGGTTTAAATAATTCTAATTATACTTTTTGTAAGTTTTACGAACCTTCTTCTTGGCATAATTCTGGTAAGAATATGTTTACTAAGGACAATGGCGATACTAATTTAAATGGTATAAATCCTTCCGATTATATAAAAAAAGATGTGTACCTAACAGTAGTATATTATAGATATAAAGCGGGTTTACCAGAAAATGATGAAATAAAACAATTTATGCAAGATCAAAAAGCTGATTGTGTTGCATGTTATATAAATGGAAAATTGTATGGTTATACTGGTTATGGTCAAGATAGCTACCAAGCAGGTTTGAACACTTGGAATGGAAATGATGTACCTTGCTTTGTAGGTGTGTGTCCGTGGTGGGGAGCTGGCAATTTATATTATCTTCAAGGAAAAGTATATACAGTAAGACTTTATACAAAACCATTAGATAGTGATAAAGTATGGGATAATTATGATACAACACTTTCATATAGAGATGCATTAAAAGAAATTAACAAAGAATAAAGGAAAAATAACAAATGACAAAAAAAGTTAGAGAAATCTAACTTTTTTTGTTAAATATATTGACAAAATAAAATATCGTATATATAATGTTAGAGGACTCTAACAAAGGAGGCAAATTTTAATGATTACCAAAACTCGGAGAAGAGTATTTAAAAGCTATATATATTCTGCAAAATGAAGAAAAAAAAGTAAGAGTTACAGATATAGCTAAAATATTAAATAAAACAAAACCTACTGTTAATTATACGATAATAAATTTAAAAGAAGAAGGATTAGTAAATTATGAGACTTATGGCGATATATCATTAACAGAAAAGGGAAATAAATATGCAAAAAAAGTTCTAGAAGCTTATGATATAGTATATTTATTTTTAAATGGTATATTAGAAATAGACAAAGAAAAGGCAGAAGAAGAAGCAAGTAAAATAAAGGCAACTCTTGATGACGAAACATTAAATAAACTGGCGAAATACACACATAAAACTTTAGGTTTATATAGCCTAGAATGTGGGTATGATATAAATAACGATAAATGTATAAATTGTTCAAGAAGAAAAGGAAGGAAGGATATTAATAATGGATAAAATTTATTATTTTGACAATAGTGCTACAACAAGAACAGATGAAGAAGTATTAAAGGAAATGTTACCATACTATTCAGAAAGTTATGGAAATCCATCTTCAATATACAAAATTGGAAGACAAAACAGAAAAGCTGTTGAAAATGCAAGAGAAATTATTGCAAATACTTTAAATTGTGATTCAAAAGAAATATATTTTACAGCAGGAGGAAGCGAAAGCGATAATACTGCTATAAGAGGAATAGCATACAGCTACAAAGATAAAGGAAATCATATTATAACATCTAAAATAGAGCATCCAGCAGTATTAGAAACATGCAAACAATTAGAAAAAGAAGGCTTCGAAGTTACATACTTAAATGTAGATGAATATGGAGTAGTTGATTTATCAGAATTAAAGAAATCAATAAAGCCTACAACAACTCTTATAACAGTAATGTTTGCAAACAATGAAATTGGTACAATAGAACCTATTAAAGAAATAGGACAAATTGCCAAAGAAAACAACATAGTATTTCATACAGATGCAGTTCAAGCAGTAGGTAGTGTAAAAATAGATGTAAAAGAACTTAATATAGATGCACTTTCAATGTCAGCACATAAATTTTATGGGCCAAAAGGAATTGGTGCATTATATGTAAGCAATAAAGTTAAATTCCAAAAATTTATAAACGGAGGACATCAAGAAAGAAATAAAAGAGCAGGAACAGAAAATGTACCTGGAATTGTTGGAATGGGAAAAGCAATAGAAATTGCATATAAAGATTTAGACAGTAAAAATAAAAGAATTAGTGAGCTAAGAGACTTTTATGAAGAACAAATAAAAGAAAAAATACCTTATGTAAAAGTAAATGGAGCAATAGGAAATAGACTTCCAGGAAACAGCAATATATCTTTTAGATTTGTAGAAGGCGAAGGAATACTTTTAAACTTAGATGCAAAAGGAATATGTGCATCAAGTGGAAGTGCTTGTACATCAGGTTCACTTGATCCATCACATGTATTACTTGCAATAGGTTTGCCACATGAAATAGCACATGGTTCTTTAAGAATATCAATTGGAAAATTAAATACAAAAGAAGAAATAGAATACTTAGTAAATAATTTAGTAGAAATCATAAACAGATTAAGAGAAATGTCTCCATTGTGGGAAGAATTTATAGAAAAGGGAGGAAAATAAAATGGAATATTCAGACAAAGTAGTAGAACATTACACAAATCCAAGAAATGTTGGAAAAATAGACGATGCATCAGGAGTAGGAGAAGTAGGTAACCCAGTATGTGGTGATATAATGAAAATGTTTTTGAAGATAGAAAACAATGTAATTGTTGATGTAAAATTCAAAACATTTGGATGTGGAGCAGCAATTGCAACAAGCAGTATATCAACAGAAATGATAAAAGGAAAAACTTTAGAGGAAGCATTAGAATTAAAAAATAGTGATGTTGTAAAAGCATTAGATGGACTTCCACCTGTAAAATTACATTGCTCAGTATTAGCAGAAGAAGCTATAAGAGAAGCAATTGCAGATTATTACAGAAAAGAAGGAAAACTTTCTGAAGAAGAAATTAAAGAAAAATGCAAGCTAAAAGAACATAACTGTGAACATTGTCAAGGGTAAAGGAAAGGATAAAAATGAAAAAAGCAATAATAATAACAATAGCTATATTAATTGTATTTATTTTGATTTTTGCATTTTTAAACATACTTTTAAAACCTAAATATGCAGAAAGCTTAGTTGAAGGTAGTATGATAAGCCAATATTATAAAGAGGTAAAAGACCATGAAGTTATATTTATAGGCGATTGCGAAGTATATGCGAATTTCTCACCTATGGTAATGTATGAGCAAGATGGAATAAAAGCTTATGTAAGAGGATCATCACAACAATTAATTTGGCAATCTTACTATATATTAAAAGAAACTTTAAAATATGAAATACCAAAAGTAGTAGTATTAAATGTGAATTCAATGAGATATGGAAAAGATAGTGATAAAGTTAGTGAAAGCTATAACAGATTAGCTATGGATAACATGAAGTGGTCAAAAGAAAAAGTAGATATGATAAATGCCTCAATGACAGAAGATGAAACATTTATATCATATGTGTTTCCAATATTAAGATATCATTCAAGATTTGATGAATTATCTGGTGAAGATTTCAAGTATTTATTTAAAAGAAAAGACAATACATATAATGGATTTTTAATTAACAAAAATATTAAGCCTGTTACTAACCTTCCAACAAAAAGATTACTTGCAAATTATGAATTTAATACAGAATGTTATGAGTATTTAGATAAAATATCAGACCTTTGCAAAGAAAATAATATAAAGCTTGTATTAATAAAAGCACCAAGTCTTTATCCATATTGGTATGACGAATATGATGAGCAAATTAAAAATTATGCAAATGAGCATGATGCAGATTATTTTAACTTATTAGAAAATGTAGAAGAAATTGGAATAGATTATTCACAAGATACATATGATGGAGGGCTTCACTTAAATTTAACAGGTGCAACTAAACTTTCAAAATATTTTTCAAAACTTTTATCTGATAAATATAATTTAACAAATTATTCAGGGGATGAACTTTATGATAAAAAATTAGAAGAATATAATAAATCGATATCATAAATTTTAAAAATATTTACAAATACTTGTAAATATTTTTTTTATTGATATAATATATAAGAGCATTAATATGGCTTATTTCATTAAAAAATATTAGGAGGAAAAAGTATGGTAAAAAAAGTTGCAATAATTACAAACGGAGGAGACTGTCCAGGTCTTAATGCAGTAATTCGTGCAATAGTTAAAACTGCTGAAACTCATGGAGTAGAGTGCTATGGATATATAGAAGGATATAAAGGGCTTTTAGAAAATAAATATATAAAACTTGAATCAAATGGAAGTGCATCAGGTCTGCTTCATAGAGGTGGAACAATTATAGGAGCATCAAATAGCACTAATTTATTTAATTATCCAGTAGAAGAAAATGGAGAAAAAGTATATAAAGATATGTCATACAAAGCAGTTGAAAATGCAAAAAATGCAGGATTTGATTGTATATTTACTTTGGGAGGAGATGGAACACAAAAATCTGCAAGAGATTTTACATTAAGAGGATTAAATATAATCGGTGTACCAAAAACAATAGATAATGATGTTGCACATTCAGAGGTTACATTCGGATATAACACAGCAGTATCAGTTGCAACAGAAGCCTTAGATAGATTACATTCAACAGCAGAGTCTCATCACAGAATTATGACACTTGAAGTTATGGGAAGATATGCAGGTTGGATAGCATTAGAATCTGCAATAGCAGGTGGAGCTGATGCAGCAATAATACCAGAAATTCCTTATGATATAAATAAAATAGTAGATAAAATAAATAGAAGAAAAGAAGAAGGAAAGAAATTTAGTATAATAGTAGTATCAGAGGGAGCTAGACCAAAAGATGGTGAAATAACAATTAAAACAACACTTAATGATGGAAAAGGATTAGATAATATAAGACTTGGAGGAATAGGAGAAAAACTTTCAAGAGATTTAGAAGAATTAACAGGTATGGTATCTAGAAATACTGTACTTGGATATGTACAAAGAGGTGGAACTCCAACAGCTTATGATAGAGTTTTATCTACAAAATATGGTTCTAAAGCCATGGAACTTGCATTAGAAGGAAAATTTAATGTTTTAGTAACATTAAAAAATGGTAAACTAGACTCTGTACCATTAGAAGATGTTGTTGGAAATAATAAAGAAATAGGAGCTCGTTCACGGAGGAACAGAAAGTACAAATATAAAA
>CANQZZ010000009.1 GCA_947628465.1 uncultured Clostridia bacterium | reverse complement strand
AAGTAGAGTTGTATGTTGAAGATGTTAAAGCATCCACCGCGTCAAATGGTATTTATTCCTTGTTTAAGGAAGAATGGGTAAAATTTCCAGAGCCAATAAATTCTACTGACTATAGTACTGATCCTGAATTCATAGCAAAGCTGGATGAACTCATAGTAGAAGTAAATCAAGTATTATCCTCTGCAAGTAGTGTCTTTGAAGTACAAGACGAGATAAATAACCTTTACAATACTCGTAGAGAATCCATAATGTCAGAAGGCGAATATGGATTTGGAAATCAGCTCTTCAAGGAAATAAGGAGTATGGGTTTATTGGATGACCTGAAAGATAAAAAGTATGAATTAGCAAGCAAAGAATTATCGCTTGAATCTATGCTAAAAGGATCAAAAGAGAACAAAGGTGTAATTACAATATACAGAGGGATTGACCCTGCTCTTGAACGATTTGATAAAGGTGTAAGCTGGTGGACAACTTCTTACGAAGATGCTTACAATTATGGGCCGGGTGGCTCAGATAATCCCGACAAAGCATCAGTAATGCAGTCTACCTTAGATTTGGATAAGAATAAAGGTGTATTCATAGAAGCATCTGATATAAACGCTGTATACGCTGAATTTGAGGACTCCGAACTAAATAATATACTTACTATGGAAGAGAAGAAAAAGCTCTCAAAACTGAGAGAGAGCGATGATTTAGGTATTCTACAGCCATTTGTTAATGGGATACTAAAAGAAAAGGGCTATAAGTATTTAATGGCTAAGTTCAAGATGAAGAATAGGCTTGTAACTGAAATAGCCATTTTTGATGATAGTATTCTCGATTATAATTCCCCAGATTGGTACTTAAGGGAGGATAAGAATAAGATGAAAAGATATAGAATCAACTATATGCTAAAAGAAGATTACCATTACAGCTATGTTGATGGCAATTCACCAGAAGAAGCAGCTGAGCTTGTTTATAACTACTTTGATAATTCAGATGACTATGAATTGCTAAACATTGAAGAGCCGGAAGATGTTAGAGGCCCTGAACTTGGATCCGATTCAGGTCTGTCAACTTTAGTTATCAACGCTATTAACGATGAATGGCAAACAATCTCAATGTACAATGACTTGGCTAATAACGCTAGAGTAGAAGGAAGAGAGGATATTGCTAAAGTAATTGATGATATCAATGCAGAAGAGAATAAACACGTTGGTCAATTACAAGAAGTTATGAAAATTCTATCTTCAGTTACGAAAGAAATTTCATCTGGAGAAATAGAAGGTTTACAGCAAATGAAAAATGAAACCGGCTTAGCACCAGCTGAAACGGTGTAGCTTAAGTTTTCAATGTTAGACGTATAATTTACCTACAAAAGATAAAGATGTCAAGCAGCTTTAAGCTGCTTTAGCTTGCAAGGAATCAAATTGGATGTGCCAAGATAAGAATCTTCTGAAAAGGAAAAATAGTGGGTACAGGGAATTAAGAATCCGACTTTCTCAAGTTTGCTATGCGCGTTATATATTATGAGCGCTTATGAAGCATTATTAAGCATTATGAAGCATTATATAGTATTACATTGAACGCTAATGTTAATAATATAATAAATAATTATAATAAATAATTATAACAAAAATAATATAAATAATTATAATAAATAATTATAACAAAAATAATATAAATAATTATAATAAATAATTATAACAAAAATAATATAAATAATATAATATAATATATATTATAATATATATTATAATATGATTATATAATAGGATTATAGGCTTTCAGGCATAATTCAAAGGTTGAAGGTCTAGTTTTAGAAAGGATGGTAACTATGAAAAGTGCTGAAATCAAGATCCCAAGAACTTTGAATGAGCATATTCTAGGAAAATGTAATATGGAATATCCAGATAATGTTTCAGAGGTTGTAGGAACAGTAAGTGTAGATTATGCAAAAGCAATCAAAGATAGACGAGATTTAGAGAAAAAAGTCAAAGATGATTTTAAGGATCAAGATACATTAACAAAAGAATTTGTAAAAAAGAATGCAAATATAGACCTGAAAGAGTATAAGTTAAAGGCACTAAAGAATAAAAATTCTTTGAAAGAAAGTTTGTATATGAAGCTATATAAAAGAGCAGAACAATTAGCAGATGAATTGGATAGAATTATTGCAGATCTTGGTGAAATTGAAGATATAGATGAGTATCTTACTTCTTCAGATTTTGACCACTTAAATAAAGCGTCAGAAGCTCTTCAAGATTTTGCAGTACACTATAGTTTTGTTATGGATAACGAAGATGTTTTTGAAGGGCTTACAGAAGATGAAACAGAAAAAAAGAGAGTTCGAGGGGAAAAGGAATCTCCTGAGGATAAATTGATAAATCAAGTTAGCACAGATAGAGATATTCTATGGATAAGAGTTTATGATGAACTTTCAGCAGAAGTTGATGATGAGAAAAGTCCCGATGTAACAAAACAAATCAAAGCTCGTCGTGGAGAGAGATATAGAGAAGTTTATCCAGGTCCTAGTGATTATGATATTACTGTTTATGGAACAAAGCCAGAAGATTTTGAATTTGCAAGAAAAGTAGCAGATCACTATGGTGTTGATATTGGTGAGCCAAAGAAATCTATAAATAAAGCAGCAAGTGGTTACTATACATACACCATCACACTTCATATCTAATCTTTATAAATAAGTTGATGGTTAAGGGAATCTTTTGATTCCCTTTTATTGTATATAATCATATAGATAAGAAAGGAGTTTTGTAATATGGGTATGTTTGATAACTATGGTAATGATTCATATACTGCATATAATCTAACTCCACCCTCTATTTCAAGAGGAATACTAACCAATTTCAAAACTCCCCTATACACTAGAAATAGTCAAGGAAATATTGATAGATTTCTATGGGTTGAGGGAGAACACTTTGACCTGAAAATAAACGCAAAGATGAAAGTAAGAGTTCCAAAAGGTTCAATTATCTTTTATGAAAGCGGAGAAAAACCAATTTCATCAACCATGGGAAAGGTTGGCCTAAAGTGTTACAATGTTATAGATTATATTTCATGGACTTTAACTGCAATCAATAAAACTCCTGATGGAAACAATGTTTTTGAATGGACCAAAGATAATTTATTTGAGTGCTTACAGAGTGGTGGAGAAGAAGTTGAATTATCTCCATTTATGAAAGATGGTTCATTCGAAATTTCAATTCTAAACTTTAGAAGAGAAGTAATGTATGAGTTTAGCACAGATGATAGTACAGTTGAAATTCCTATAAATGACGAAGAAACTCCAGAACTTAAACAAGGACAGTATTTCATAGATTTATTTGTTGTTGATAGCGATAGTCATTCTTATTTTGTTGATGAATATGAAGTTTCGATTCTTGGAAATATAGATAGGATAGCAGACTATATAAAAACAAGTAACTACTATGCAGATATTAAAACTATTCATGGAGAAGAATGTAACTATGAATGGTATCCTATTGAAGGACCTATTGAAACTGATTTTGAATGGCACGGAATAACGGAGGTGGAATAGATTGTATTGCGATTTTGAGGAAACCTATTTTGTAATGAATCGTGGAGATACATTTGAATTACCTCTGAGGATTGTTCCAGATGATGGTGAAGAAGAGTTTGTATTAAAAGATGATGATAAAATCTATGTTGGGATAATTCAACCGCATCAAAGTTTTGAAAATGCTTTAATTAGAAAAGTAGTTACAACTAACTCAGAAAAAGATGAGAATGGGAATTACTTATTTGTTCTTGAACCAGAAGATACTGAATTTGTTTTAGTTGGAAAGTATTTTATCATGATTAAATTATCCTACAAAAGTGGGATGAAAACAAAGATTAAAACAATACTCCCGATGAAAGAATTCTTTATTGAAGGAACAAGTAAACACGTTTCCGAGGATAATTTTGTAACTTACGAAATTGGCATGGATGAAGATAATGCTTCAAGTTGGATTCCATTATAAAGAGGTGATAGAGTAAAATGGCAGATGAACCTATTTATCAAGACCTCTTAGATGATAGTGAAATAGATACTTCAGCTGTTTTTGATTCAGAGTTATTTACAGATAAGCAGTTTATGAACTGGGTAAATAATCAAACAAGGTTGAATGCGTTTAACATGAATAATTTGAACGCTTTGATTCAATCTTACGGAAGTTGGATAGGAAAAACAACAGTTGAGTACTTAAACAACGGCACACTAAAGAAAATTATAGAGAATAATGCTGGTTGGTCAGCCAAGTTAAATGGTGGTAAAGGAGAAGTATTTAGTGATTATTTAAACAATACTGCAAACGGAGAATATTCCTCCGCTTTTGGTGAAAACAATAGTGCAGAAAGTGGCCATCAGTTTGTTATTGGTAAGTTTGGCACTCCTAATCCTGATGCGGTATTTGCAGTTGGTTGGGGAGAAAGTAAAGAAGATAGAAAAAATATATTTACTATTCTTCAAGATGGAAGAGCGCAAACAGAAGCGTCTCCAACAGAGCCGCAAGACCTGGTAAACAAACAGCATTTAGATACTGAACTCGAAAGAGTAAAGCAATTAAACCAGTGGATAGGAAATCTATCTGTAACATCAGAAGAATTTGATTTAGCTAATAACAATGTAAAGTTGAAACCTTTGTTAACACAGTTTGTAGAAACAAATTCTCCGGCAAAAAGGGAACCCAGAAATGGTGACATTGTAACTGTAACGATTTCTGATAAGCAGCCTACAGACCCTCAATATCCTGAACTTTGGATATTCCTTGAAACTGATCCGGCTAAACCTGGTGAGCATACGGGAGATTGGTATTTCTATTCTTCTCAACAGGAATTACTAAATGCAAGTAAAGATGTTAAAGGTCTAGTACAGATAGGCGATAACATAAATGTAAACAACGGATTAGTCAGTGTTCCCGTTGCAACCGACACAATACTTGGTGTTATTAAAAATGGTAAGACTATTATAAACAACCAAGGAACTATTGATGTAAATACCGGAGAAAATATAGTAACTGGGCAAGATGGTAAGATCGGCGTACCTGTAGGAACTTCAGATACTTTTGGTGTATTAAAAACAGGGAAAACAATAACAAATAATTCAGGTACTATAGACGTTAAAACAAGTGAAGGTTTTGAAGTTGCAGAAGACGGAACAATAAGGATAAAGAATGCGACAAAAGATACTTTAGGTGTAGTATCAATCGGTGATAATATTAACGTTGAAGAAGGGAAGATTTCTTCTCCATTAGCTTCAACAGATGTATTTGGTGTAGTTAAAGCTGGAAGTAATGTAACAATAGAAGAAGGAACAATAAGTGTTCCTATAGCTACTAATTCATCTCCAGGCGTAGTTCAAGTTGGAGAAAACATAACCTTACAAGATTCAACAATCAGTGTTACAAAAGCAACAAAAGACTCTGTTGGTTTAGTTAGTATAGGGGATAATATTAGTGTTGATGATGGCAAGATAAGTGTCACAGCTGATAACATAGAAAGTGCTCTTGGTTATGTCCCAGCTTCTTCAGCGGAGTTTAATAATAAAATTGTTCAGGAAATCGGCGATAGCGAAGTGAAAATTCCTTCACAAAAAGCTTGGACTGAAAATAGCGCTGTTGTTCACCCGAATAAGGTCGTTAGTCCTGGAGAAACTATTGAAGATATTGATTATTATGAATATGGCATTTATACTTTGACCTATTCTGGGAACGGCCGTGCTGATTTAAGGGGATTTCCTTCTGACCCTTTACTAGTTAATGACTCACAGTGGGAGATTATTGTCGTAAATGAGGGTGACAGTGCGGCAGGGGCAAGTGCACCTATTGTTCATAATATGTATGTAATTAATACTATCAATGAAACTGTTAATCATTATCAGAAACTAGTAACCCCAAATAATAATTTTCAACGTGCTACTTGGAAAATTATTAACGATGTAATTCCCAGTTTAGCTATTGTTGAAAACCCTAGTAGTGAAAGCACAGTATCTGCCTCGTATATTAATGACTCTTGCTTTAATAGAAGACCTACAGCTACACTTAATGACACTTTAACACCAGAAGATTATACCGAGTTCGGAATATACGGAATTAATGGATCAAAATTAAGTGAAAAAAATACTAAATATCCGAATAGTAAAACAATTTACAGTAGAAATTATAACGGTATTCTTATTAATTTTAAAAGTTTTGAAGAAAATATTGGCATGCAAATATTTGCTGTTAATAATGGCAATCAAAATTTTGAAATTTTTTATAAAAACATAAATTTCAGTAATCCATCTGATCAAACAAATATATCGCAATGGGATTCTTTAACTTTTCACATAACCGATTATGTTCTTCCTGTAGCTTCTGAGAATGATCTTGGTGGTGTAAAGGTGGGGGAAGGCTTATCAATAGACGGGAATGGTGTATTGTCTGCTCCGCCAGTTCCTATTACATGGAGTGACCTGTAAAGAGGTATATTAAGTATAGGAGGTATTTTATAGTGGCAACAGTAACCTTTAGATTTGGTAACCAATCTGCATATGACGCTCTAAAAGGTACTGGGTATGATTCTAATAGTTTGTACTTTATAGAAGATACTCAAAGACTTTATAAAGGCGAAAAACTGATGTCTGAACAAGCTATCTTTACTGATAGTGTGCCAGACTTTTCAAATGCAGTTGAAGATAGAATCTATGTTGTAAAAAACGGTGACGATGTTTCCTTTTATGTAAAAGGAGAATCTAGTTTAGTACAAGCCGGAGGAGGTAAAGTAGCCGAAGGCGCAATTACTGATGTAGGAGCATTTAGTGATTCTGTATTAGCAAAATCCTCTGACGGAGAATTATCCGATACAGACACGAAGATTCCTACAGAAGGTGCAGTTAAGAATTATGTTGACGGTGTTGAAACCAAGCTGACAGAAGCGGTAAAAGCAACGCTCGTTGACAAGATTATTGTTGATGTAAAAACCGGAGATTCTTCACAACAAGAAGAAACAAAGATTGGTTTACATTTCACCGTAAAGAAGAAGAATGCAGATGGTACAGGTTATGAAGACGGTGACGAAATTGTAATCGACCTTGACAAAGAAAAGTTTTTACAATCCGCTGAACTTTCAGAAGATGGTAAAACATTAACTTTGGAAATGACCAATGGTGATAAATTTACCATTGACCTTGCGCAACTTGTTGCAGACGCAACAACAGTAAAGACAAAAGAGGAAATAGAAGTACAGCTTGGAGATAATGGTACTTTGGGCGGTTACAAAACCGGTGATACAATCATAGCAGGAACTTCGGTAGAACAAGTTATAAAGAAACTTCTTGCAAAACAAATTCCTCCAACATATACCAAGCCTACTTTGGTTGTAGCAAATAATTCTGGTACTGGTTCAGGTAATGTAGAATACGGTACAACTATCAATCCAAAAATTCGCGCAACATTTACAAAGAACGATGCTGGTAATCTAACTTCCATTCAATTTAAGAAAGATGGGACTAATGTAGGAGGTGCTTCATCCTCCACACCAGCAGATTATACTGAGGAAGAAGGATTTAAGTTAAGCAAGGCGGTAACTTATACTGCCGTTGCAACTTATACGGAAGGCACCATAAAGGATGATAACCTTGGTGAACCATATCCAGATGGGCATATTACAGCAGGTAATGTAACAAGTAATAACTTTACATTTACTCCCTACTATCCTTATTTCTATGGTACAAAGACAACAAAAGATGATGCTATTGATGAAACACTTGTTAGAAGTTTAACTAAATCAACTTCTGGCGGCAGTAATGGAACAAAGTTTGCTATTACAATTCCTGTAAATACATTAAGAGTTGTTTTTGCTTATCCTGATACATTACGAGCAGTTACAGATGTAACATCCGTAGAACAGTTTAATTCTTCAATTAAAGATTCTTTTGTTCTATCAACCGTACAGGTAAACGACGCGGCGGGTGAAAATCCAAAAGCGTATAAAGTCTATGTAAAAGACCTCGCTAAACCGCAAGAAAATGCAACCACTTATAATGTCACAATTTAAGTAAGGGGAGGAATTATAGATGGCTAATAAGTTTGAAATTTCAAGTATCAAAAGTAAATTAGGCTGGTCTAACGCATTTAGTCGAGATGCTGCCTTCCCGTTAGATGTTTATCAGTGGTTTGGTAGCTATGAAGAAGCCGAAGCTGCCGCTAAACAAGCAGTTGAGTTCGGTTCCACCGATTCACCTTACTATCTTGGTATGCAAGTTTATGTCTTTGATGGCGAAACTTGTAAGACATATTTAATTCAAGGTGATAAATCACTAAAAGAAATAGGTGCTGGCGGTAGTGGTACTACTCACGTTGTAGAAACAAAGGAAGAATTAACGCAGATTGAAGAAGCCAAAGTAGGTGAACAGGCATTTGTAAAAACTGGTGAAGATGCTGGTATTTACATTCTAACCGCATTACCTGCAAGTTCATTAGAAAACTGGTCAAAAGTAAATTCCGATGTAACCTGGGCTTCTGGTGATAAGATTAACTTTAGTGCAACAACTTATAGTGCATTCAAAACATTGGGTCAAAAAGATACTAATACATTGTATGTACTTACAGACGCTGGTAAGATTTACAAAGGTAATGTAGATGTTACAAGTGGAGTTAAACTTATTGATACAGAGAAAACTATTCCAGAAGCAGGTAATGCAGTTCCTGGTGTAATCTATGTAGCAAAAGATACATTTGCTATTAAGATTCTTGATACCTCTGCTGAGAAACTTGTAACTTTATCTCCTGGCTATGTTACAGATGGTACCCATTGGGCAGAAACAACCGATGAGGGCAAGTTAGTAACATTAAAGGTTGTTAAAGAAAAGTTATCAGAAGAGATTGAAAAAGCAACCTCTGGCAGCACGATTTCTACAATTACAAATACTTTCACCGGTGGTAAGATTAAGACAACAATTCATCAGGGTGAACAGGATATTGAAAGCACAGAAGTTGAATTAACCGGTGTAGCACATACTCCTAAATATAGTAATTCTAAATTAACTATTCAGGTTTATGGTAGCGAGCCGGTTGAAGTAGACTTTACAGAAATGCTTAAGGATAAGTTCCTTAAATCCGCAGTTTACGAAGAATCTTATGATCCTGAGCAGCACAATAACGTAAGCCCAGAATTAGAGGGCAAAGCAGTTATTATCTTTACCATTGATGGTGAAACTGATCCTCTTGTTGTAGATGTTAGTAAGTTAGTTGATACTTATACATCCGGTAGCAAAGAAGGAGATTCTATCACCATTGTAGTAGAAGGTGGAAAGATTTCAGCAACACTGAATATTACTTCTACTGCAGAAGGCAGTCTTGTAACAACTGGTGCAGAAGGCAGGTTAGTTGCTAAAACTGTTGAAGAAGCTGTTGGGGATGCAATTACAACCGCTATTAGTCAAGCATTATCAGAAGGCGAGATTAAGACTGCCCTTGATAAGAAACTTGATAAGTTAGATGAAGGTAACGCTGATGAGATAATTACTTCTCTTGCAGATGGCTCCATTCAAAGGTCAGGAAAGAAGTTAGGCGGAGCAACAATTGCGGAAGAAGCTAGTGAGAATACAGTAGCAACAGAAGCAGCAGCAGTTGATTTAGTGACCTGGAAATCAATTTAAGACTAAGGGAGGAACAGTAGATGGCAAACTCCCGTATAGAATTTTACATGGGGTTGCAAAGTGCGTATGATTTTTCTAAAAGTAAGAATATTGACGCCTTGTACTTTGCAAGTGATACTCAAAGATTTTTCATAGGAGAAACTGAGTATACAAGGCCTGTGTTAAGTGGAGAAGAACTACCTCAGAGGAGCTCTCCAAATTCCCTTTTTGTATTACAAGAATCTGACAAGAAATCTCTTTGGTATACAAAAGACGGTACAAGTTATGAAGTCTTATTATCTTCTACACCTCCAGCAGTAGAGGGTGGCATATTCGGGGAGAATCAAAACCTCTCCCCGAATATGGGAGATAATATTGTAATACCAAAGTTAACGATAAATGAAAGTGGATATGTTACGGAAGCAGAGAATCAAAATGTTAAGCTACCAGTAGTAACTATCAATTCACAGATTGTTCAAGAAGAAACATTAGAAATTTCTATCAGACGGGGAGAATGAAATTTAAGATGGCAGATATTAGCAAGATTAAAATTGGTACAACTACATATGAGATTAAAGACGCAGTAGCAAGACAAGTAATATCAAATATTAGTTCACCTATGAATTTCTTAGGTGTTAGTAGCACAGAAATTACAGATGGTGGTAATGAACAACCAACTATCGGCGGCAGTGAAAAAACACCGAAAGTTGGAGATGTTGTAGTTTATAATCAGGTAGAGTTTGTTTATGGGCCAAAAGCTGATAAAGAAGAAAATTGTTGGTATCAATTTGGCGATACAGCTTCTTTGGGACAGTTCGCTTATGCAGATACAGGTACAGCTTCATATACTCCTAAAGGTAATATTTCTATTAGCAACTTTACTCCAGAAGGTGATGTTGAAGTAACCGTTGGTGATATTACTACTACCGAAAAAGCAGTATTAACTGGTGCAGCAGCAGCCTTTAAAGGTACAGAAGTAACTCCTACAGCAACCTTTGTAGGTGAAGAATTAAGCGGAAATGTTTCCATTACACCTACTGGAATAGTAACCGTAGATAGTTATACTCCCGAAGGTGATATTGAAGTTGAGGTTAGTGAGTACACTCCTGCCGGTACAGTTAGTGTAACGGTAGATGAATATACTCCAAAGGGTACTATTGCAGCTCCCTTATTTACAGGTACCCCAGTTTCGGCAACCACCTATGCAATCTATGATGCAGAGACGCTTACCCTTGGAGATATTTCAGTAGCTGGTATAGTAGCCGCCCCCGTATTTAATGGCACAGCAAGCACACCTACTGCAAAAGCAACCTTCGCAGGAATAGCCGCCACCCCCACAGTAACCGCCACATTCTCAGGTAGTGCAAAAGCTCCTACAGCAACATTTGTCGGAAAAGCAGCTACAGGTACATTTACCGGTACTCCAGAAGGTACAATTACTGTCGATGCATTTACTCCTGCGGGTAAAGTTGCAGTAACTCCAACAACAGCAGATGTTGTTGCTACTGTAACTAAACCTTCAGCCACAGCAACCTTTACTGGAACAGCTGGTAAAGTAACTGGTACATTTACTGGTGCAGCAACTACAATAAATGTAACTCCTGTTCAGAAGTCTTAATATAGTTATTTTTTAATATAGTCAAACAAGGAGGAGTTAGTTATACTTCTCCTTGTTTTATTGTATACAGTTGTATATGAGGTTGATACCTTAATATTCTATACTACTGTAGATAGTGTAGAAACAAGCAATGATAGCCGTGTAAAAGTAAAGACTATCAAGATAAATTCTGTAAGAACAAACGATATAGGCGCAGTATTTTACCATGTTTGATTGCTTGGCAATGGAGAGCAATCTGCTCTAACAATCGATCTTGTTACAACATATGTGCTATATAATACAAAAAGAAAATAGTTAAGAGGTGTTAGTGTGGCAGATAAGTATATCAAAAATATAAAACTTCAGGGAAACACTACAGATACATTTCATCCAAAATTAGCTAATGCGTTAACTTTTTCTGGATCGCAATCTGGTAGCTATGATGGCTCCGTGGCGAAAACCGTAACAATTCCAACTACTCTTCCAAATCCACAGGCTCTTACCTTCGGAAAAAAGTCTTATAATGGTTCAGCCGCAACTTCCTTAACGGCAGATGATATTGGGGCTATTAAGAATGAATATATTTATGTAAATTCTTCCAATAAAGAAGTATTAACTTCACAATCGGGAACAAAGTTTTTTGGTGTAGGGAATGATGTGGTTGATGGCTATTTTGGAGAAGACCTTTCCGTTTTACAAATAGATGGTGGAGCAGATGCTTGGCAATTAGCCGTTGAGGGTAATCATCATCTTATATATCGACATAATGACGACCCAAGAAATACAGCATGGCCAAACAATTTTAATGTGGTGCTGGCTCGTGGAGATACTGCTACTGCGGCAGCTAAACTTTCTCCAGGCGCAAATATAAACGGAGTTAAGTTTGATGGAACTTCTAATATAAATATAACCGCTGCAAACATAGGAGCACTTACAAATATAACTGCTGTCGCTGGTCAAAACATAAATGCAACTGGAACTCCAACAGTAACGGCAAGTACTTCTGGAACAACAACTACTTTAACCTTTAACTACTTAAAGGGTGCGAAAGGAGATAAGGGAGAAACTGGTGCCGCTGGACCTACCGGACCGCAGGGCTCTACGGGAGCAACCGGTGCTGCTGCCGGCTTTGGTACCCCCAGGGTGGTAACAACCGACGCCGGAAAGGTGGGAACCCCTACAGTCACAGTAACTGCAGATAGCAGTAGCCCTAATACGGCAAAAGTGTTTACATTTACTTTTGCCAACTTGAAGGGAGCTACCGGCGCTACTGGTGCTATCGGCCCGCAAGGCCCGGCTGGGCCGCAAGGATTACAAGGTCTGCAAGGCCCGGCTGGCCCAGTTAATACAATTGCAACAACTGGGATAGGGGGAGCAAGAGCCGGTAAAAAGTATACAGGAGCTGTTTCTGGCTTTACCGCCGGTTCAGGAACAACCGCCCCAGCATTAAATGCTTTATCTACAACTGCTGGGAAATACTATGCAGTAGAAGCAGATTCAAGCGGTCTTTTGTTTGTAAATGTTCCTTGGACAGATAACAATACAAATAACTACATAACTGGAATAACGTGGTCTATCGAAGCAGATATGGGGCCAAAGCCTATAATTGCTCGTCAAGGATTAGGTAGTGTAACGGCTAGCGCAATTCCTATTGCAACCGCTTCCGATTCTGGAATTGTTACAGCCAGAAATCAAACATTCGGTGGAACAAAAACACTTACTGCTGTATTAAATAGTGGATCAACAGCTACGACTCAGGCAACAAGTGATAATAGTACAAAGATTGCTACAACTGCTTATGTAAAGAGTTGTCTAAGTTCTTTTGCTCCAGCATGGAAAGATTTATAAGTAGTTAGCAAAACCCCGAAGCTTTAGCTTCGGGGGATGCCAGCCAGTCTATAGCGAAACCTAAGTTTCGCTTATTTTGTTATATAATATGTATATATTAAAATATTGAAGAAAGGAGGGAAACTAAATGGAATTTGCAGTACAAAGTAATGTTATCCGACATCTTTCGAAGGAACAGTATCAGACACTTAGAGAATTATGTCAGTTATCAAATAACCTATATAATGTTGCTCTTTATAATATCAGACAATATTTTTTCAGTCAAAAGTTGTTTTTAAATAGGGAATATAGAAAAGTCCATCCAAGTATGGAAGATATTTTAATACCTTATCCAGATAGATTAAATGGTGCTGAATTAAAAGAAGTTCGTATCTGTCCTTATGATAATGGAAGATACTTTAAAATCCAATATGTGTACCATTGGTACAAAGAAGAAACTCTTGTAAATCCAGATAATATCATGGCTATAGATTTAGGGGTGGAAAATCTTGCTGCTTGTACTTCCAATGTTGAGACACCATTCATTATTGATGGTCGTAAATTAAAATCAATTAATCAGTATTGGAATAAAGAGAAAGCCAGATTACAGTCAATTGCTATGAAACAGGGACAAAGAACTACTCATAGAATCAACAGAATTACAATTAAGAGAAACAATCAGGTTAAGGACATTATAAAAAAGTCTGTAAGGTACATCATTAACAACTGTATTGAAAATCAGATGGGTACTCTTATTGTAGGATATAATAAAGATTTTAAACGTTCTGTAAATATTGGAAAAATCAATAATCAGAATTTTGTTCAAATACCTTTAGAAGATTTCAGACAGCAGTTAAAATTCTTATGTTGGACTTATGGCATTGAATATATTGAGCAGGAAGAAAGTTATACATCTAAGAGCAGCTTCATAGATAATGATATTCTTCCAGAGTACAAAGCTGAGCATCCTTATTTAGGTAAATTTAGTGGTAAGCGGATACATAGAGGGTTGTATCAGTCTAAAGAGGGTATTGTAATAAATGCTGATGTAAATGGTTCAGCAAATATCGGTAGAAAATGTAAGCAGAACTTCTCTATAGAAGAACTGTCTAGTGGGCTTTTGGCAAGTCCTAAGCGTATAAGGGTAGCGTAAGTTATCAGACTACACTTGAATCCCCTGAGCTTTAGCTCTGGGGAGTGTCAAAATATTATTAGAGGATGAGAAATATGCAGATTGATTGGGTAAAATTAGTATATGATATTTGTAAAACTGTTTTACTTCCTTTACTAGGTATAGGAGTAACTTATGTAATCTATCTTATTAAAACAAAGATTGCACAATTAAAACAAAATACAAATAATGAATTACAGCAGCGTTATCTTGACTTACTTGAAAAATATGTTATTGACGCAGTTGTTACTACAAACCAGACATATGTTAATGCTCTTAAAGAAGCTGGAACTTTTGATTTAGACGCACAGAAAGAAGCATTTAGAAGAACAAAAGACGCAGTATTAGAATTACTTACAGAGGATATGAAAGAATTACTTGGAACTTTTGTTGGTGATTTAGATACTTATGTAAATAATCTTATTGAATCCACTGTTCATTATAATAGAGAAGTTATTGAGCAACCTTCTAGAAGAACTTTGTGTGAATAATTAAGTGTAGACAATGTCTAGCAAATAGATTTTTGATATTATATTATAGTAGTTAGCATTGTTCTAATGTTGACTACTTTTTGTTTTATTAAACAGGTGAAACAATGCAAGAAACAAAAAATATTATAAACGGAGTAGATATAACCACTTTAAGTGAAGAAGAAAGAAAAGCAGTATTAGAAATACTAAAAGAAGTATCACAAGGTAAATCTTCAAAAAAATACAACGATTTAATATATGCAGATTATGCAGAAGTGCCCGTGGACATAGAAACTTTCTTAAAAGATAGAAAGTACATGGGAAATTCTTGGCATACACCAGAAGGAACATTTAAGTTATATCCATTCTGGCTTGAAAAGCTAAAACAATTGTTTCCGAATAATATTGATACCGCTGTAAATAATTTCATAGAGAGTGGTGCTCGTGGTTTAGGTAAATCTGATATAGCAGTTGCTATAGGACAATACCTAATGCACAGGGTTATGTGCTTAAAAAATCCATTGGCTTATTTTGGATTAAGGCCTTCGGAAAAGATATGCTTTGCCTTTATGAATATTACCGAGTATTTGGCAAGGGATATAGGTATCAGTAAGTTTCAAAATTCAATCCAGATGTCACCGTGGTTCATGGATAGAGGTACATTATCCGGTACAAAAGAAGTTATCTGGAATCCTCCAAAGTATATTGATATTATTATCGGTTCACAACCAAGGCACGTGATAGGGCAAGCCGTGCTGTATAGCTTTTTTGATGAGATTGGATAAATTGGTCTCCTTATATAGTAATATGTAAGTAAAAACCTACTGAACTGCTGGAACACTATAAAGTCACTCACACTAAAGCGAAGTTATGAAAGATGAACAGGCGTAAAAGTTGCGAAAGCAGAAAAAAGTTGAGTGAATGGTACAGGGTTAAATCCTAAATACTTTTTAATTAGTAATCAGCAGCCAAGTCCCGAATAGGGGAAGGTTCATCGACTATCGAAAGCGTAAAGTAAGCAAGTAGAGTAGGGAATACTCCCGAAGTGGTAGGCATCTTGTAAAAGATGAAGATATAGTCAGAAACCGCAGTTTTATCCCAACACAAGATATAGAAAAACAAAAACAACGAGCAATCGATATGATAGATACTGCTATCGGTGGCATGAAAACTCGTTTCACCGAAGGTGGAAAGAATCCGGGTATGATTATACTAGCCTCTTCTAAGCGCAGTGAGAAATCATTCTTGGAAGAGCATATGAAGAAAAAGGTTGTAAGTGAACACGATAATGTTATTATTGTGGATGAAGCTGTCTGGGATGTTAAACCGAAAGGAACATATTCAGATAAAACCTTTAAGATAGCGGTTGGTAATAGATTCCTTGTTTCTCAAATAATTCCAGACGATGAAGATGAGGATGAATATAGAAAACAAGGATATAGAATTATAGATGCTCCTGTAGATTTGAAACCAGAATTTGTTGATGACATTGACAGAGCATTATGTGACTTTGCTGGTATTAGCTCATCTAACTTAAGCACTTATATTTCTGGTGCAAGATGGGAAGCCTGTAAGTGTGATGAAGTTCTAAATCCGTTTACAAAAGATATTATTGAAGTAGGTAATGCTCCAGATGATAAACAACAATATAGTGATTACTTTGATTTAAGTAGAGTACCTTCTGAGTTAAAATCAAAGCCATTATTTGTTCACTTGGATATGTCAATATCAGGGGACAAAACTGGTATTGGTGGAGTATTTATTTATGGTAAAAAACCTTCGGAAAATCAAAATCAAGCAGCAAAAGATCTGTATTTCCAAACTGCTTTTGGAGTGTCTGTAAAAGCGCCCAAAGGATATCAAGTATCTTTTGAAAAGAATAGAAACTTTATTAGATGGTTAAGAGAACAGGGCTTTAATATAAAGATGGTATCTTCAGATACTTTCCAATCCTATGATTTGCAGCAGCAATTAAAGTCAGAAAACTTTAATACGGATATATTGTCTGTGGATAGGGTCGACACAGATCGTATATGCCGCCCTTATCAGTATTTTAGAAGTACGATATATGAACAAAGAATAAGAGTATTCAAAAAATGTGATTTATTAACAAATGAAGTTATCTCTCTTGAAAGAAATGGTAATACAGGCAGGATCGATCACCCAGAAAATGGGTGTTTTACTGGTAATACTAAAGTGAGTTTAGTAGATGGTAGGGAGTTATCATTCTTTGATTTGGTAAGAGAGTGGAAAGATGGGAAAGCTAATTTTGTCTATTCCTTAAATCTTGAGAGCGGAATTATAGAGCCAAAGAAAATAGATAAGGCATGGTGCACTAGAAAAAATGCCACATTGGTAGCTGTTACACTTGATAATGGCGAAATTATAAAGTGTACACCTAATCATAGGTTTATGGATCGAGACGGAAATTACATTGAAGCTAAAGATTTGATGCCCGGTCAAAGTTTGATGCCTCTGTATAGAAAATATCCTAATAAAGGCTTGTCAGGGTATAGAATGTATTATGAGCCAATAGAAAATAAGTGGCATTATGAACACAGGCAATTTGCAAAAGAAATCTATGATGAAAAGTATTTGGTTCATCATAAAAACGTAAATCCGAAAGACAATTCTCCTACAAATTTAGTGTGGATGTCAAAATCGGCTCACGCCCTTTTACACGCTAGTATGCAAACTGGTGCGCAAAGTTATGAAGCAAATAAGAAGCGTTCGGAATCAATAAAACAATGGCACGAACAGAATAAAAATACTGATGCGTACAAAGAACGGAATAGAAAGTTGTCTAACGCTACTAAGAAACAAATAGAAGATAATCCAGAGATACAAAAACTTCGTTACCAGAAAAGAAAAGTATATGAAGAAATACAGATAAAGAAAAAAGAAGCAAAATTAAAGCAACAACAAATGATAAATCAAATAGAAGACTGGTTTGAAGTTGACTATAAGTTACTAACCGATAGAGAAAAAAATTCGTACCGCTCGAAGTGGCAGCACAGGGTTTATGATTATTCAAAAGCAAAGACGGCTTTAGCAAAACACAATGAAAGTGTAAAAGGGATATCAAGAACGGATGAGGTAAAAGAAAAGGTATCAAAGTCGATAAAGGCATATTTTCAAAATCACCTCGTAACGGACGAAACACGTAGGAAAATGTCCGCCGAATCTTCATCTCGAAGCTGGTATAACAACGGAATAGTTGAAAAATTTTTGCCGAAAAATGGCAAAATACCTGACGGATTTGTTCTTGGTAGAATAAATCATAAAGTTGTTTCAATTGAGTTTTTAGATGAGAAAGCTGATGTATATGATATTGAAGTGGCCGATAATCACAACTTCGCTCTGTCTTCTGGGGTATTTGTTCACAATTCAAAAGACTTAAGCGACTCAATTTGTGGAGCAACTTTTGAAGCTTCAAAATATGCGGAACAGTATGCTTTTGATTACGGAGACGATTTAAAGGCTTCCTTAGACGCTAATATGATGGATTATGATGAGGATAAGAAGCAAATAACGCTTGATTTTGAAGAAGAATTAAAGAAAGCATTTAAGGCAACTCCTACCACGCAACAAAATGCAAAGGATTTAGATTTTGGTTTTGGACCTTCTATTCCAATGGCAGACGATTCAAGCGTTTTGATATCACAAGGTTTGATGATATGGTAAATTGTATTTATTATGTGTAGCATATAAGTGATTAAGCGGTATTATGTAGCTTACAAGTAAAGTATATTACTAACATATAAAATTAAAGCAGCTTTAATGCTGCAAGGCGATACAGAGTGGTGAAATATGAGTGAAGAATTAAATGAAAATATTTTTATAGACCAGCCCGAAATATACAATAAAAAGACAAAAGAAGTTCCATCTAAGAACAAGAAGAATGATGTGGACTTAAATCATACTCTGTATAATAATATTATTGACGCTGGCCTTGCTTCAAAGGTTGATTTAGCTGGAATAAATTCACTATCCCAAACAGCACAAAGTAGAAATGAGATGTATAATATCTTTGATACTATGTGCGAAGATGGTAGAATAAGTTCTGTTATTGAAACATATGCAGATGATAGCACTCAAAGAAATGATGCAGGTAATATTGTTTGGGCAGAGTCGTCTGACCCAAAGATTGCACAGTTTGTAAATTTTGTTCTTGATAGTTTTAATGTAGATAAGAATATTTATAAGTGGATTTATAGCTTGTGCAAGTATGGGGATGTATACTTGCGTTTATACAGAGAGTCTGAATATGAAGATCAGCTATTTAATAAGAAGAAAAATAAGTTAAATGAAAATGTTAAGCTAAAGGCATATAAGGATAATGATAGATATGCTTTGTACATGGAGATGGTTCCTAATCCTGCTGAAATGTTTGAATTAACTCGTTTTGGTAAGACGATGGGTTATGTAAAAGCGGATATAAGTAGCGTTGTAGGAAAGACAGATAGCCTTGAATTTTCAACGTATAAGTATAAGTTTAAGGAGCAGGATGTTACTTTATATGAAGCTACAGAATTTGTTCACGCTGCTCTTGAAAATGGAGTAAGTAGACAAGAAGAAACCGTTGATATTTTTCTAAATCAAGATGATTATGATTCTGGAAGTAATGGATTATCTTATGGTGTCAGAAGAGGGGAATCCATGCTTGCAGATATATTTCAAGATTGGAGAAGTTTACAATTACTTGAAGCATCTGTATTACTAAATAGATTAACAAAGTCCTCTGTAATTCGTTTAGTTTCAGTAAACGTTGGAGATATGCCAAAAGAAAATGTAACTAAACTTCTAATGAAAGTAAAGCAGATGGTTGAGCAGAAAGCTGCAATCAATGTCAATCAGTCAATGAATGAATATACTAATCCTGGACCTATTGAGAATACAGTTTATGTTCCTGTTCACGGAGAAAATGGCATAGGCTCCATTTCAATTTCTCAGTTAGGTGGAGATGTTGATGTTAAAGGATTAGCAGACCTTGATTACTATTTGAATAGATTGTATGGCAATCTTCGGGTACCAAAGCAGTATTTTTCTAACACCGATGACAGTGTAGGATTTAATGGAGGTACGTCATTAAGTATTATTTCAAGTAGATACGCAAGAGAAGTTGTTCGTATCCAGAATACTATGATTCAAGCTATTACAGACGCAGTAAATCTTATTCTTATAGATAAGGGCTTAATGTCTTATGTAAATAATTTCACCATTAAAATGCTTCCTCCTGTAACACAAGAAGAAATTGATAGACGAGAAAGCATGAGTAGCAAAGTTCAATTAACCTCGGATATTATGAATATGCTATCTGATGTAGAAGACCCGATTATTAAAAATAAGATGTTAAAAGCGTTATTATCTAATGTTCTTGAAGATTCCGAAGTCATTGAATTACTACAGCAGCAGATAGACGATCAAGAAGCTCAGCAAGAGGAAGAGAAAAACTCCGATGAGGAAGTGTCCGCTGAGGGAGGAGATAACCTTGACTTAGATGTTGATGTAGATAGTGGTCCTTCTGACGGTGGTACTGCTCGCTCTTTTAATGATACTTTTGGTCAAGAATTAGGTGGGGAAGACCCAGAAGAACCTGAAGGCGGAGAGACAGGAGGAGTTCTTCCAAGTCCAGATGAATTAGGCGTAGATTTAGATAGTGGAGAACAATAATCTAGTTGGTAATACCAAAAGGAGAGAATGTAAAATTGATAACTAGAAATGATTGTATATTACTTCTTACAGATTTAGAGCAAATTGGAGTAGACAGCTCGGAATACATAGAAAAGCAACTAAACAGCGAACATGTTGAACCTGATTGTGTGGAGTTTATTAACAAACACAGGCCATTGGATATTTCAATGTTCTATGAAAATCTGAGAAGAAACTATAATCAGAAAAAGTCAAAACTGTACAAAGAAATTGTTCAAGTGGACGAAAAAGAACCGAAAGATATTATAGTAACGCTTTCGGCATTATTAACACAAATTTTTATCTATAGCAAAAAAGTAGACGATAAAAATATGTTCCTCTGTCATGCAAGAACTGACGAAATACTAAAGTGCTTGTTAAATTATTCAAAAACAGGTGATTTTATTACTTGTCAGCAATTTCTATCTTTAGTAAGATCAGACCTAAAAGCACTTGAATTAAAACAGTAAACTAATTATTGTATATAGAATTATAGAACAGATATTAGAAGAGTGGTGTAAGCACAATGCCAACTGAATTAAAAAATGCACAGTATAAAGCATCTTCTGAAAAGAAGGGCGTATTAGGTACTCTTGAAGGACCTTGTGCAGACACTATTTCAGCAACGCGCAATGGCAGAAAATATTCCGAAGAATTGTGGGAAAAAGCATTTAATGACCCAATTGTCGAAGAGTATTTTGAAAACGGCGGTATATTTGGTGAGTTAGGTCACCCTGTAGATAGAAGCGAAACGGATCTAGAAAAGATCGCTATTTGTATGCCAGAAAAACCAACAAAAGGACCAGATGGCAAGCTATACGGCCGTTGGGATATTCTTGATACTCCGAACGGAAGAATATTAAAGTGTCTTTGCGATTATGGGTATAAGATTGGGATTAGCTCCCGTGGTGATGGAGAAGTAAATGAAGATTATAATGGCGATGAAGTAGTTGACCCAGATTCTTATGAGTTAAATGCTTTTGACGCAGTTTTACTTCCAGCCGTTAAAGAAGCAAGACTAACTCCAGTTAGTGAATCATTATCTGATAATAAAGCATTGAAAGTTGCATTAACTGAATCTTTTAGAAAAGCAACTGCAGATGATAAGAAGATAATGAAAGAAAGTTTAGCTCAATTGCATATTGATATAGATAGTTCTACGGAACAAAATGAAGGAAGCAAGACAAACATTTCAGAGACAAAAGAAGTCGGTAATGCCGAATCTCCGTTTAAGAAAAGTTTGCAAGAAGCACTAAGGAATAACAGAGAATTACAGAAGAATGTCAATTCCTTAAATGAGAAGTTGTCAGTTAGCTATGCTAAGGAAAATAAACTCAAAAGAGAAAATGATAATCTTCAGGAACAACTTGACAAGTTATCTCCTGTATTAAGTGCTTCAAAATCATTAAGGGAGAATCTTATTGATTCTCGTAAAATGATTTCATCTCTAAATGTTAAGTTGTCCGAACAGCAGCGTTTAACTGAAACATGGAAGTCAAGATTTGATTCTGTTCAGAAAAAGTCACATAAGTTAGTGGAGTCCTTAAAAGCAAAGGATGAAGATACTAATAGACTAAAGGAAGAAACAATAAGACTTTCAGAAGAGTTGGACAAAGCAAAGTCCCAGCGTTCAAGAGCATATAGTGCTTTAAGAGAGGATTATCAATCATTAAAGCACGAGTCAACTATCAACGAACAATCAGCTGATAAGAAACTTAACGAAGCTCTTGAAGAAACAAACAAGTACAAGAAAATGTTCAATGAAGCCTTTGAGAAATATCTTGAGTGCAAGTCAACAATGGTTGGCATAAGCGTTGAACAGCTGAGAAGTTCTATCAAAGGAAGTAAATCTTATAAAGAGATAGACAGAATTTGTGAGGATCTAGCAGCACAAAGAAGGAACTTTAGTAGATTACCTTTTCCTATTGATACAAGAGGAAGCAAGGAAATATTTACAAAGTCCGAAGATGTATCGAGTAGATTTACAAACCCAGACGATATTGTAGACGATAGCTTGATGCAGTTCATTAACTAACAAATAACAAAAAATCTATAGTACCTTGAAAATCTTATAATGAAAATTGAAAGGAAAGACACTTATGGCAACAAGTTTATTAGAAGCCTATAAGAAGCGTCTAGCAGTTGCTGAGTCTGTTCACCAGCGCACTCACAATGGTGCAAAGATGAGCCCTCAGAAGAAGCTATTAGTCGCTACTTGCTTAAACAATACTTCCAAGTTTATTAACGAAGCATTTGATCATAGCGCACCTACACAGCGTTCCGCTCTTGGTGATTACAAGAGATTTTGCTTGAATATTGCAAATATCTCTTTACCAAACCTAATTCTTCCTGAACTCATGCTAACACAGCCAATGACCTCCTTTACTGGATTTGTTACATACCTCCGCTATGTAGCTGGCACACAAAAGGGTGGTGTATCAGTTGGTGATATGTTTAATAGCGTATACAGCCTTGGTGAAATGACCGAAGACCGTATGCGTTACACCTCTTCTGCTGTTGCAGATGAGTTTACTGGGCTAACAAAAGCAGCTGACCAATCAGTAAAACTTGAATGGACTCCTGTTGCTTCTGTAAAGAAGATTGTTGTAACAAACAAAGATGGTGTAGTTGGTTATGTACCGGTAGATAAGTTAAAGTTTGATTCTCCTGTTACTGATGCTACTAGCACTATTCAAGCTCAACATAATCGTCCTGGTATGACTGGGTTAACTACTGATGGTGCAGCAAAGATTGACCTTTCTACAATCTACAAAGATGAAGCCGGTACAGTTGAAGATGAAGGTAACTTCACAGATTTAACTGGTGCAACTGTAAAGGTTCTTTACATTTATAACAATGTTGAGATTCCTCAGAAGGTTGAACCTACTTCTCTACCCACACTAAAAGCTCAGAT
This sequence comes from uncultured Clostridia bacterium, assembly GCA_947628465.1. The sequence goes on along the minus strand of CANQZZ010000009.1, from coordinate 1,842 downwards.
GACTGCTATTTCCTTACGTGCTCATGCTCGTAGAATTGCAATCTATTACAGCCAGATTTCAGCTTTCCAGGCAAAGCAGGATTATGGCTTTGACCTTGGTGACCAGCTTGCACAGCAGGCTCAAGGTGAATTGGCCTATAAACTTAAACTTGTAGCTTAGTAAAGTAATTTACTAAGAAAACCTAGTGAATTCATGGAAAACCTATTATATCTAGTATCGTATAATAGGCAATCATGAGCTAAGACTTATACTTAGTAAGTGGGACAGTGGTTAGCTACCATTTTCAAATACTGCAATATTTGAATTACTACTTGATATTTGAAATAACTTTTGCAGGAGTTGTTTTTACATGTTCGGTTATGTTTATGAAACTACAAACCTTGTCGATGGTAAGAAATATATTGGAAGATGTAAGTCCGAGATATTTCTTGGTGAAAAATATCTAGGTTCAGGAACAAATAATCCGATGTACGGCAGACATCATTCTGAAGAGTCAAAACTAAAGAATAGATTAAGTAATCAGGATAAGAAATGGATAAACAACGGTTTAGTAAACAAAACATGTAAAATAAATGAAGTTGAATCTTATCTAAAAGATGGATGGAAACTTGGAATGCTCCCGAGAAAGAAACATAAAGTATAAGTAAAGTGCAACGACTATCGAAAACTAGAAAATTCCAAACATAGAAATATGTGAATACCTCTTCGCCAATGGATAAAAGGTAGGGAATTTGAAAATAAGATAACGAAAGTTATACGAAGTGAGTAGAGTACATCTCAAGTGGGATGGAAGTGCTAGGGTCCTTATCACTTGGTAGTAGGGTAATAAGGAATATGATATAGTCTCATCTATAAGGAATTCATAACTTATAGAGAATATATGGAAACGATATATTCGTAAGATAAATGGAGATTGACACGGAGGGTGTTATGCTTCTATCCAAAGGTGCAGAGCACATTGACGCACTCGACTTTGAGGATTATGATAGCACCACCCTTCAGGGAATTAGCAGAAGTCAGTATTTTGAAGGCTTTAACCAAGTAGTAAATAGAGCTAAAGCGGTTATTTATCAGCGTACTCAGAAATTCGCTCCAACATACATGATTGTTGGCTCCAATGTTCTTACTATTCTACCTTTCTTAAATGGCTGGAATGCTGCTCCTATGGGCATTGTAAACGGTCCTTATTTCGCTGGTACTCTTAATGGCCTAAAGGTTTATGTATCTCCTGCCATTGATCCTAATGAGTATGTATTTGGTGTAAACGGTTCTGATTTACAGACCAGCGCAGCAATCTATGCTCCATTGAATTGTTACGCTATCGCAGCGTAATTTCACAGTGGCCTTATAAAGTAATTTATAAGTGATAATGTTCTAAATTGCTGGAAAGTCCTTAGAGCCTAATAAACTACAGCGTAATTAGTAATAATAAGCGCGAATGTTTGAAAATTATTAGGATTGGATAATCAGCAGCTAAATTGGTTTGTAGTATTATTATTAAGTAATATAAACCAATAAGTTCAACGACTAAGGGGTAGCGCCCAGTAGGAAGTAAGCACTTCCGAAAGAGAACACAACCGTAGAGGTTGATAATATAGTCTGCTCTTGATAGAAATATCAAGCTGTATAAACAGTATATGATTTAGCGAATCATATAGAACACAAAGGATATGCCAGTAGTGCCCACACAGCTTCTTGGATTCGCCGACGGTACTATGTCTCAAGGCTTACTAAATGTAGCATAAGTAGTCTACATAAGGCCCATTACACAGCAATGTGTAATGAAATAACACATCTAATTGCTGGAAACTCCTAAAGACAACAAAACCACAACATAGATA
>CANQZZ010000008.1 GCA_947628465.1 uncultured Clostridia bacterium | reverse complement strand
GATTTAATGTTGCCATTATTATATCATCCTTTCATTTAATCAACATTATTCAAGTATATTATTTACACTTTTTTCAAATTTATACAATTTCTAAATTTGCATATTTTGCCATTAGACGCTTATGTCCAACCTTTTCAAAGTGAATGTCTAATTTTAAATCATCGCCTTCTTGCTCTACTGAATTTATTACTCCTTCTCCAAATTTTTTATGATATACGGTAACTCCTGCTCTAAATTTACTTAAGTCTACGTTTTCATTATTATTTACATTTTTATTTTTCCCAAGCGAATTTAGGAAGCTTTCTGCAGTTCTAAATTGATATGCAGGTTTTTGAGTTGAAAAGTTATCATTAAATGTTTTTGTTTGATATTTTTTTACTCCTCCATATTCCCATTCATATGTAGATTCTTTTTGTTCATATCTATTATTCGTTTCTTCATATCCATCTACTAAGTCTTTTGGTATTTCTTCCAAAAATCTTGAGATTTTATTACAAGATGTTGAACCAAAAATTGTTCTTTGTCTTGCATATGTTAGATATAAATATTGTTCTGCTCTTGTTAGTCCTACATAACAAAGTCTTCTTTCTTCTTCCAATTCTTTTGCTTCGCCTATTGATTTATAGCTTGGAAATATTCCGGTCTTCCATTCCTACTAAAAACACAACTGGAAATTCAAGTCCTTTAGCACTATGAAGCGTCATTAGAGTTACAGAGTCTTCTGTTTCTTCTAATTCATCAACATCACTTGCAAGTGTTATGCTTTCTAAGAATTCTGCTAAAGTATTTTCAGCTTCCTCTTCTTCAAATTCCATAGCTACTGTTAAAAATTCTTCTAAGTTTTCTAATCTATTTTCCGCTTGTGTAGTATTTTCTAACTCTAATGCTTTTGTATAACCGCTTTTATTTAAAACTTCTTTTACTAATTCAGATATTTCTATTTCATCTTTTTTACTAGATAATTCATCTATTAAATCTACAAATTCTCTAGAGTTTACATATACTTTATTTAAGCCAAAATCTGCTGATCTTTTTATAACATCATACATTGATATTTCATTTTGAATAGCTATATTTTCTATTTTTTCCAAACTTGTTTTGCCTATTCCTCTTTTTGGCTCATTTATAATTCTTTGCAAACTTAAATTATCTGATGTGTTTTGTATTAATCTTAAATATGCAATTATATCTTTTATTTCTTTTCTTTCGTAGAATTTGTGTCCGCCTACAATTTTATATGGTATTTGTTCTCTTACTAAAATTTCCTCTATGCTACGAGATTGTGTGTTCATTCTATAAAGAATTGCAAAATCTGAATATTTATATTTCTCCTGTCTTCTTAAATGCTCTATTTGCTCAGTTATATATACTGCTTCATCATATTCATTATCACATAAATGCATTTGTGGAAGCATTCCATCTTCTTTTTCAGTCCACAATTTTTTTTCATACTTTTTGACATTATTCTTTATTACTGCATTTGCTGCATTTAGTATGCTTTTTGTTGACCTGTAATTTTGCTCTAATTTTATTATTTTTGTACCTGGAAAATCTTTTTCAAAGTTTAATATATTTGATATATCAGCTCCTCTAAATGAATAAATTCCTTGGTCATTATCTCCAACAACTGTTATATTTCCATGTCTTGCAGCAAGTAAAGTTATTAATGTAAATTGTGCTTTGTTTGTGTCTTGATACTCATCTACTAAAACATATTTAAATTTATCAGAATAATATTCTAATATATCAGGATTTTCAGTTAATAAATTTATTGTAAAATTGATAATGTCATCAAAATCTAAAGCGTTGTTTTCCTTTAATTTTGCTTGATATTTTGAATATATTTCTGCTATTTTTTCTTTTCTAAGTTCTCCATTTGCTCTTGCAAGGTACTGCGAAGGAGTAAGCATTTCATTTTTGCTATTGCTTATTTCTGCAAGAACTCCTCTGTCTGTAAATATTTTATCATCTAAATTTAATTCTTTTAAACATTGTTTTACCAATGTTCTTTGGTCAGATGTATCAAAAATTACAAATGATTTTTGATATCCAAGCCTATCTATGTATCTTTTTAAAATTTTTACACAAATAGAATGAAATGTTCCTATCCACATTTCATTTGCTACATTTCCTATTAAATTTTCTACTCTTGTTTTCATTTCGTTTGCTGCCTTATTTGTAAATGTAATTGCAAGAATATCCCAAGGTTTTACTTTTTTTTCACCTATTAAATATGCTATTTTATGTGTTAGCACTTTTGTTTTTCCGAGAACCTGCTCCTGCTATAATTAGGTTTGGTCCTTCTGTATTTATAACTGCTTCATATTGTTTGTCATTTAATCCTTCTAATATATTCATTTGTCTATTCCTCACATTTTTCTATTATCTTATTTATGCAATCTTCTATTTCCTTTGCACATCTTTTATATACTTCTATTCCATAACCCCAAGGGTCACTGATATCTAAATCATTCTCTGGATATCCGTACATATTCTTTCATTGTATATACTTTTTCTTTAAGATGTGGATACATTTCAATAACACTTCTTTTATGATTATTCGTCGCACAAAGTATTACATCCATATCTTCAATGTTAGAATTTCTTATATTTGTTGCTCTATGATTTTTTAAGTCTATCCCGTATCTTTTCATTATTTCTATTCCTTCATAAGTTGGGATGTCACCGATTTTGTGCATATACCCCACATGAATAAACTTCTATATTTTTATTTTTCTCTTTTGCCTTTTTTTCAAGCATCTTGTGTGCCATTGCACTTCTACAAATATTGCCTGTGCATATAAACATTATTTTCATTATATAACTCCTAAAATTATTTTTTCGCTATCTACTTTTTCATTGCTTATTTTATATGTATCGCTTATTAACGCTGCTGCCTCATTTCCTTTTTGCTCATCATTTGCATGTACATACGCAAGAATATCACCTTTTTGTACTTTATCTGATACTTTTTTGTTTAATACTATACCTACTGATTTGTCTATATCATCTTCTTTTTTTATTCTTCCTGCTCCTAGCATAACTGAAATGTTACCTATTTTTTCTCCATTTATTTCTTTTACATATCCATCTGTTTGTGCAATAACTGGAATAACATAGTTTGCTTTTTCAAGTTTGTTTGTGTCCTTTACATATTCTATATCTCCACCTTGATTTGCTACTAATTCTAAGAATTTATTATATGCTTTTTTGTTTTCTATGTTTTCCAATATCATTTTTTTATTTTCTTCTAAATCATCATTTTTACCTGATAATTTTATGATATAACTACCGATTGTGGTTATTATTTCTTTAATATCTTCAGGGATATTTCCTTTTAGGCATTCTACTACTTCTACTATTTCTAAGGCATTTCCTATTGCATAGCCTACTGGCTCATCCATATTTGTAAGCACGCAAATGGTTTCTCTTCCAGCAAGAGTTCCTATATCTTTCATCATATTAGAAAGCACTGTTGCTTCTTCTTTATTTTTCATGAATGCTCCGCTTCCAACCGTTACATCTAATACTATTTTATCTGCACCTGCCGCAATTTTTTTACTCATTATACTTGATGCAATAAGTGGCATACTTTTAACACACCCAATACTATCTCTTAGAGCATACAATTTTTTATCTGCAGGTGCTAAATTTGCTGTTTGCCCTATTAAGCTTATACCTATCTTTTTCACATCTTCTATAAAATCATTTATACTTATATCTGTTTTGTATCCTGGTATGGATTCTAATTTATCTACTGTTCCTCCAGTAAAGCCAAGACCTCTTCCTGTCATTTTTGCAACTGGAATTCCAAGTGATGCAATTATTGGAGTTAATACTAATGTTATTTTATCTCCTACTCCTCCCGTACTATGTTTGTCGACAACTGTTCCTAATGTTTTTGGTAATTCTAAAATATCTCCTGATTTAGCCATTTCTAATGCTAAAGTCGTTGTTTCTTCCTTATTCATTCCATTAATATATATTGCCATTACTAAAGCTGCTGCATGGTAGTCCGTTATGCTACCATCAGTATATTTAGATATAAAATAATGTATATCTTCTTTGCTTAATTCTTGCCCATCTCTTTTTTTTGCAATTATTTCTTGAATATTCATGCAAAAACCTCCACTATATTTCTGTTTCTTCTATGTTTTTCAAAAATTTTTCTGTTATGCTTAATGTAAAGTTTATAATATCATAATATTTTTTTAACACATCATAATCTAATGCTGATTTCATTAATTTTGCCTCAAAAACTCCTCCTGTTGCAAATCTAATATATAACTTATTATTTTCTATTGTCATTTCTGGAGTTACTTTGCTTTGTTCTTTAAAATCTAATAACATTTGCATTATATCTGCCGTAAGGAGCTGCATTGCAACAATTTTATCTGTAGCATAAACATTAAATTTTTTCTCAAACTCTCCTGAATCCATTTCAATTTTATCATTTGAATTGAATAAATTTATACCATTTCTTCTTATTTTTATATTTCCATTTACTGTTTTATTTATTTCTACTTCTGCAAATAACCCATGGAATACAGTAGTTGTACTAGTATCTCCATCACTATCAGTTGTTTCTGTTTGTGTTTTTACTTCTGCCATATTTATTGGATATTTACCATCTAATATTCCTGTAATTAAATCTTCAGTATAATATCTATCATAATATTCAAATTGTGCCTGCCTATATACAAGCTGAGATATTCCCATTGTAGGCTTATATGCTAAATCTTGGCTATATTCTTTTATAAATGCATTTATAACTTTTCCTTTAAAAGTTGCAGTATATATCTTACTGTCTTTTGAAAATATTTGATAAATAGCACTAATTATTATAGCAATAACTATCATCGTGGGATTTTTCGTAATCATAGTTAATCCAAAACCTGCAAAAAGAGAAATGAATAACCATAAGGCCATTCTGTTTCTAGTTCTTTTTCGCAATGCTTCTAAATTGCTTGAGTTTTCTTTGTATATTTTTTCATATATATCATTAAAATTTTTCATACTTTATCCTTTTCATCTTATATTTTTACATTATTTTTGGCTTGTTCTTCTGCTTGGAAAAATTCTTCTTCTTTGAAATTAAATAAATTTGCAATTATATTACTTGGAAACATCTGTACTTTGTTGTTATATACATTTACTTCCGCATTGTATATTCTTCTTGCTGCTTGAAGCTGACTTTCCATTTTAGATAGCTTTTTTTGTAACTCTAAAAATTGCTCACTTGCTTTTAGTTCTGGATAATTTTCAGATATTGCAATTATTTTATTACATTCATTATTTAATATTTCGCCATCTTTTAAGTTTTTATTTTTTAAATAATTTTCTCTCATTGTTGTAATTTTTTCGAATGTCTCTTGTTCATGTTTTACATATCCTTTTACACATTCTACTAAATTAGGAATTAACTCAAATCTTTGTGTTAAATATACATCAATTCCTGATGCTGCTTGTTTAATTTTGTTTCTTGCTCTAATTAATGAATTATACATACCAAAAATATATATTAGTAAAAAAATTATTATACCAATTACTATACCCATATATACTACTCCTTTTTTCTTATTAATATTAATTTATTTAAATTATATAAAATTTTTTGTAAATGTTTTCCTATGAATACTGCATATTCCATGTTCCTTTATAGCTTGTATGTGTTTTGCCGTTCCATAACCTTTGTGACCTGCAAAACCATATTCTGGATATACTTCATCATACTCTCTCATTATTCTGTCCCTTGTTACTTTTGCAATAATTGATGCTGCTGAAATGCTATATATTTTTGCATCACCTTTTATTACAGATATATATTTAATTCCTCTTGTATCTATTTTATCTAAAGCGTCTACTAAAATTATATCTGGCTTTATTTTTAATTTATCTATTGCTTCTGTTAGAGCTTTTTTTGTAGCATTTAGTATATTTATTTCATCTATTTCTTTTTCATCTACTATTCCTGTGCTCCAACTTAGTGCTTCATTTGTTATTTTATCATAAAGCATTTCTCTTTTTGTCTCAGATACTTTCTTTGAATCATTTACATATTCTATAAATGAATCAGGCTTCATAATTACACATCCAACAACAACAGGACCAGCCAAAGGACCTCGTCCTGCTTCGTCTATTCCTGCTATATATTTTACTCCATCTTCATACAGTTTTTTTTCAAATTCTTTTAACTTGTTTAATCTTTCTATTTCTCTATCCTTCATATATTTCTCCGTTTAAAGTTCTTGTAAGTCTGTTAAACTATGCATACCGTCATATCCCTCTAAGTAATATACTTCACAATTATTAGGATCTTCTAGATTATATGAAACTACATATACATCTTCCTCCATAGAAGTTGATAATCCCATAGCTTGTAAATCATTTTTCCCAATTTTAAATGTATTATTAGTATCTGCTATTCCTATTTTACCTGCTTCTTCCTCTGTTATTGGAGTTCCTATTAAACTATCTATATCTTTAAAATTATATTGCTCTACAATTATTTTGGCTCTTGTTTTTATTGATATCATATCTGTTTTTATATCTTCAATTCTTGCAGTTTCTATTGCATCTCCACCAAAATATACTCCTACTCCTACAAGTATTAACATTAAAATAACAGTTATTATTAATGCTACTATTGTTATACCTTTTTCTTGTTTTAAATTCATAATTTCAACTCCTCTAATTTTACTTCTTTAAATTATCCTTATTATATAATATGTAAAAATCTATTTCAATACAAAATTTATATATCTGTTATTTATATTATCTTTTTTATTGGGAGTACTATTATATGATTTAGTTTGATTAGAAAATTTTAAACGTCAAAATAGCGCTCCCACTAGGGAGCGCCCCTGCTACGATAGCTCGAAACACAACAGACGACTCTATATTCTCAAATATTCTAACCTTGACGCCTCAAGATTCCAGACCTACGGTTACTATTTACAACCTAGTTTTTGATGTAAAGTGCGGGTCTGAAAGAATAGCTGAGGCTGGGAACGTTAGGATTGTAGAAGTTGAGGCGATTGGAGGCTGGAAAGTCAGAGCCATTGTAGGTGCAGCTACCGACTGCGTAAAACTCGACGGTCGGAAGAATAAGACTCCATTGTCCATTCATAACAATTTCCTGCGATATCATATATATTCTTTGCTGCAAATTCATTACTTGCTCCTGTTGTTAATAAAATACGTTCTGAACTAGTTTTTGATTTTGTATTATCTGTAACTGAAAAGGCCTTCCATGATGCTCCAGAATCAGATGAATAACTTGCGTTTTCATTTGTTATTGTCCATGCGCTATCCAAATAATTTCCCCATTTTGTACTATCTGTTAAATTAAATTTATTACTTCCATCTTTATTTAAAAATTCTAGCATTGCATCCAATTGTACTCCATAACATAAAGTTGGAACTACTCCTACATCCTTGTTATCATAAAAATGTTTGCTTAAATATACTGCTCCTTTTCCTTGGTCTCTACTCTTACTATCGTTTATGTCAGATTCAATATTATTCATTGCTGAACCCCATCCTACAAAGTTATATGGGTATTGGTCTTTTTTTATTACTACTCCTGTTGTTCCATTTGCTGTGTCTGTTCTTGGTTTTCCTATACTTGGATTTTCTTTGTCTACACTTCCTGCTTCATATCTTCCTATATAGAAGCCTCCATTTTCTTGCACACTCTTCATCATTTCGTTATATTCTGATTCTTCTGTAGAATATCCGCTTGAATATGGTTCTGTGTATTTAGTATTTAATGCTGTTTCTGACCTTCCATATTCATCCCAGTTACTTCTTTTAAATACATTTAAAAAGCTAGAATATAATCCAGTTTCTTCGTCTGGCTGCTCATCTTCTCCTTTAGTAAATGTTACTGGTATCCATACAAATTCATTTCCACTTGAGTCTTGTATTACTAATCCATTTCCTACTTTTTGGTCTCCTGTGCCACCTATTCCATCTACTACCTTAAATCCTGCTGGTATTACTGCTGTTCCTGTAGTATCTGTCCATCTTGCATTTTGTGCTAAAGTTCCATCTTCATTAGTTTGTGCCTTATCGTACGTTGGCATAGCTTGATCACTTGATTTTACTCCAGCTACATAGTCTTCCATTGAGTCATACCATGTACCATTGATTTTTACTCTCCCACTTGATAATTCACTTTCTTTTGCTCTTGCTGCTTCTGTATCTGCTGTTGCTTTCTTAGCTGTACTAAATAGTCCTCCGTTTAATGCTACTGTTACTGTTGCTGCTACTAGTATTAACATTACTATTATCGTTACTACTAATGCTATTAATGTTATACCTCTTTTTGTTTTTAGTTTTTGTTTTGACATTTGTTTCTTGTCCTCCTTCTTCTTTTGATTTTTGTTTTGATAAATTTATTATATTTTTTGTGATTTGTTTTTACAATGATTTTGCTCAATGTTTCTATCTATTAATTTACATATTATTGAGCATAAAAAATCGCTTTGAACTTATTTCTAAATTCAAAGTAAAATTTATATTATTATTCAATTATTTCATAACCAGCAATTTTATATCCCTTTAATCTTCTATTATACATTTTTTCTAATACCTTCATATTATCTAGATAATCATAAACTATATGCAGCAACGTGATGACATTCATCAACAATAACTAATCCATAATTTTGAACTAATTCTTCCATATATGAAAATAACAATCTGCTAATTCAACCACATTATTTCTTTCTAACTCATAGTCTAATTTCAAATTAGCTTTTATTTCATTTTTCATTAGATACTTCCCAATATCCGTTTTTATCTGACCCAATTCTTCTTAACATCCCTTTATTTCTTAATTTACTAATATTTCTTTTTATTGTTGATTCGTTTACTTTTAATTCTTTTGATAATTCTATTTGTGTAATTTGATTATTTTCCCTCATTAATTTAATAATCAACTTTTGAGTATTACTTAATTTTACAGGTGCATTTACAGGCTCATTTACAGGTGCATTTACAGTGGCATTTAAAGGTATAATTGTTGTAAATATGTCATTTTCTTTAAATTCAGGAACTCCACCTGAATATATTTTTGTATATTTTACCATATTTCTTATTCCAGATCCTAATTCATCAGCTAAACCAATTTCTTTAAAAAATTTAGCAATTTTAGGATTTTTAGGATATGGAGAAAATTCTTCAATATTAATATTTCCTATTCTTTTAGCCTTATTTGCATTTTCAGTCCACATTTTATTCTTTTCTATTATCAATTTGGCTGGATATGGATTAGAAAATTCTCTATGCATAAGAATATTACTGCATAATTCACGAGCAATCTTATTTCTAACATCTATTCTTTGTGTTCCTTCAATGTAGAACTTGTCATCTAAATGTTTATCAACAAAATCAATTAATCTGTCATAACTATCAAGTAGATTTGTTCTAATATTATCTCTATCATCATATCTGTCTAAATCTTTTACCCTATATATTGCATCTGTTTTATGATGTGGTAAAGCAGCCATTATCGTTTTATCTTTTCCAAATATCAATATTGCTGCTAATATTAATCCTTCTTTTCCTGTACTTAAATCTTTTGCGTAAAAATCCATACTTCTTAGCATTGCTTCATCTGACATATCTGCCCAAATATGTGGCTTTCTACTATTATTTATTGCCATTTGCCTTGCTCTTTTTATTAAATCTGGCCTTAAATCTGACATCTCAGCATATGGAAATACTTTATTTTCTGTATAAAAATCTTGTTTTCTAATATAAATATTTGCTATTCTTTCTTGTATTGTTACTTTATAATCACCATCTACATTTCTATCATATACAATATTATTAGTTCTATGTACCATTGAGCTTTCATGAACTGGTATATATAAAATTATTTTATCATCTACTACATATTCATAAATATTCAAATAAATGGTAGGCTCAATTTTATTAGGATTATTACAAAGGTTAGCAAAATCTTTTTCCATTTGTGATATATAATCCTTATCAATTCCTAAAATTGTTCCATCATCATCAATACCTAAAAATATATGTCCTCCATTACGGTTAAGCATTGCACATATAGTTTCAAACAAATTATCAGGTAATTTATTTTTGGCTTTCTTAAATTCAGTAGTAGTCTTTTCCTTTTTTCTTATAATATCTAAAAGACTATTATTTAATTTGTCCATAACTTAGCTTTTCCTTTCTTAAAATCTTTTATTCATATTATTTTCATTTTCCTTCTTATTATTTTGTAAATAATTAGATAATTCTTTCACAAATTCAGTTACAAAATTTGTTATAGCATTGTTTGAAAATAAATTCTTTCCTCATTCTTTAATATTAAAATCATCTAAGTTCATATTTTATTTTTACCTCTTTCTTAATTTGGAATTTTATTAGAATAAACACATTAAGAATAAAATGTTTTTGAATAAACTTTACATTTTATATATTACCATAAAATTCCATAAATAGCAATCTTTTTTTATTTTTTATATAATTTTCAGTTTTTTTTAAGATATCTATTGTATGATAAGTTCGAATTGGGTTATTATTATATTAATAAATATTTTATTTTTAGAGGAGGTACTTTTTATGAATGAAAATGATAATTTTTACAAAAACTTCAATTCAGATTCACCAAAATCAGGGTGTTTTAAATCGAATATTTTCGTTCCTTTCATATCAGGACTTTTAGGAGCAGCTTTGGTAGTAGGTTTGGTTTTTAGTCTTCCTAGTGTAAGACAATCTTTAGAAACCTACAATCCTAGTGGTCAAATCAATCATTCTTCAAATTCTTCAGATTCAAATACAGGTGTTGTAGATTTAGTATCACTTTCAAATTATTCAGATACTGCTGTATTTGCAGCTAGCAAAGTTTTACCATCTATTGTTGGTATTAAAGTTGAATATACTGTTAAATCAAACTTTATGCAAGGTTTATCTCAATCTGCTCAAGCTGAAGGTTCTGGAATTATAATAACTAAGGATGGATATATTTTAACTAATAACCATATTATAAATTCGACAGATTCTTCTGTATTTTATGAAGTTTCAAAAGCTACAAAGGTATATGTTTATTTATACAATGACGAAACACCTTATGAAGCAAAAATTATAGGAACAGATGAAGAAACAGATTTAGCTGTTATAAAGCTTGAGAAAAATGACTTAACACCTGCAGAACTTGGAGATTCATCTTCTGTAAAAATTGGAGAATTTGCTATGGCAATAGGAAATCCTCTTGGGGTAGGAACTAGTGTAACATCTGGAATAATCAGTGCTGTAAATAGAAATGTTACTAGCGAAGATGGAACAACATATAATTTAATTCAAACTGATAGTGCTATAAACTCTGGTAATAGTGGTGGTGCTTTGGTAAATGCTGAAGGAAAAGTAATTGGAATAAATACTTTAAAATTATCTGGCACAGGCATTGAAGGTATGGGATTTGCAATTCCAATCAATGAAACAATTGATGTATATAACCAGCTAATTAAAAATGGAAAAGTTCTAAGACCATATATAGGTATAAGTGGAAGTAATTTAGATGAAGTAACTGCAAAACGTTATAATTTACCAGTTGGAATTTATGTAGAAAGATTAGAATCTGATGGTCCTGCATCTTCTTCAGACTTAAAAGCAGGAGATGTTATAACTGCTATAGATGGTACTGCTGTTACTACAATGGATGAATTAAATGATATAAAAAATACTAAAAAAATAGGTGACGAAGTAACTCTTGATGTATATAGAAGTGGTGAAACGAAACAAGTAAAAATTACTTTAGGTGAAAAACCATAAATGCAATTCAATATTTTAAAAGGGGATTAAATCTAAATTTAATCCCCTTTTATTAATGCTCTAAATAAACATTATCATATTTAAAATATTACTAAATCCATTTCGCTTGTAAAGTTATTATTGCCATAAGCATAAACTAGGTATAAGCAATTATTTTCGCCTAAGAAGAAGTTTGGTGTGTTTTCTATTTTATACATTTCATCTTCTTCATTTCTTTCATATACATTATATCCCTGTTCTTTTATAGTTTTTATTTGTGCATTTTGTGTTTTTATTTCTTCTAAAACTTTGTTTTGTACTTCGTCTTTATTTAGGCCTTTGTAATTTAATATTTCATCTATATTGACTAATTTATTATTTTCTAAATCATAATTGTATGTTTGTATAATATTTCTTTGTGGGTTAGCTCCATCTTTATATTTACATCTAATTGCTAATGATAAGATATTATTATTTACATATACTACATAATCTAAATTAAATATAGTATGAACTTTAGCATTTTTTACTATGTTTACTATTGTTTTTGCAAATGTATCATATATTTCTTGGTTTATTTTATTTGTTACATCATTTTTTATTAGAAAGAATGGTATTTTTGCATTAAGAGTATAATTTCCTTCTTCATTTTGTATATCATATTCACAATGGATTATTTCATTATAGTTAATATCTTGCTTTGCTGTTTCTGATACTTTTATTTCATTTGTAAATATATTTTCAAAATTACTTTTTAAATCTTCACTATTTGTAGTCTCTTCTTTTTTTGAAGAATTACTGCCCCCATTTGTAACTTGTGCATATACAGCTATTGAAATTGCTATTGCACATACTAATATAATTGATGCAATCATTATTGTCATTTTATTTTTTACTAAAAAATATTTTAATCTTTTCATTTTTCTCTCCTCTAGTTTAATATTATAACATTAAAAAAAATTAGATTCAACTTTTTCTTACGCTTTCTTGACTATAGGAAAAATTTAATGTATTATTATTAATGTACTTATATTTTAAAAAGGCGGTAGATAAAATAATGTTATGTTCAAATTGCCATAAAAATATGGCTGTAATTTTTACAAAAAAAATAGATGGTGATAAAAGCTCTATGGAAGGGCTTTGTTATAAATGTGCAAAAGAAAAAGGAATTAATCCTTTAGAAGTTCTTGCAAAACAGGCAAATCTTTCTGAAGAAGAATTGAATGATATATCAAATCAATTTGAAAATTTATTTGAAGATTTATCTGAAAATGTGGACCTTGAAGAATTAGGTGTTGAAGACATTCAATCAGAAGATGGTGGGGTTCCTCTTGGCTCTATATTTTCTAATATGTTTGGTGCAAAATCTTCTGATGGAAATAATAAAGAAGATGATAATTCTAATTCTAAAAAAAGAGTAAAAACAGAGAAAAGGCCAAAGGAAAAAAAGAAAAGTTTTCTAGATATTTATGGAACTAACCTTACAAATAAAGCTAGAAAAAATGAATTAGATATAGTTATTGGTCGTGATAAAGAAATTGAAAGAGTTGTTCAAATATTAAATAGACGTTCTAAAAATAATCCTTGTTTAATTGGAGAGCCGGGTGTTGGAAAAACTGCTATTGCACAAGGTTTAGCTATAAAAATTGCCGAGAAAAAAGTTCCTGCAAAATTATTAAATAAAGAAGTATATTTACTTGATATGACAGCAATTATTGCTGGAACTCAATTTAGAGGTCAATTTGAAGGCAGAATGAAAACTTTAATTGACGAGTGTAAGCAATCTGGAAATATTATTTTAGTTATAGATGAGATTCATAATATAATTGGTGCAGGCGATGCTGAGCATTCTATGAATGCTGCAAATATATTAAAGCCATCACTTTCAAATGGAGAAATACAATTAATAGGAACTACTACTTTGAAAGAATATAGAAAATATATTGAAAAAGATTCTGCATTAGAGAGAAGATTTCAACCTGTAATTGTTGAAGAACCTAATATTGATGATTCTATTGAAATTTTAAAAGGTATTAAAAAATATTACGAGGATTTCCATAAGGTTAAAATTTCAAATGACGTAATTGCTCAAACTGTAAAAATGTCTGAGAAGTATATTCATGATAGATTTTTGCCAGATAAAGCAATCGATATCTTAGATGAGGCTTGTTCAAAAATTAATTTGAATAATAAAGATTTATATGAGCTTGAAGTTTTAAAAAATAGACTTGCTAAAATTCAAGAAGAAAAGGAAGAGGCAGTTGAATCTGATTCTATAGAAGATTATCAAAAAGCTGCTGATTTAAAAACAGAAGAATGTAATATTTTAGAAAGAATAAATGAATTAAATGAAAAAATTGAATTAATTAATCTTACAGTTAATGACATAGCTGAAGTAATTGAGCATTCTACTAAAATACCTGTTAAAAAAATTACAGAAGCAGAGACAGCTAAATTGTTAAATCTTGAAAAGAACTTGCATAATAGAATAATTGGACAGGATGTTGCTGTTGAGGCTGTATCTCGTGCTATTAGAAGAAACAGAGCTGGACTTCAAAGTACAAAAAGACCACCTTCATTTATATTTGTTGGTCCAACAGGTGTTGGAAAAACGGAACTTGCAAAAACTCTTGCTTATGAAATGTTTGGCAGTGAAGATTCAATGATTAGAGTTGATATGTCTGAATATATGGAAAGTCATTCAACTTCTAAATTAATCGGTTCTCCTCCAGGATATGTAGGTTATGATGATGCAGGTCAACTTACTGAAAAAGTAAGAAGAAAACCATATTCAATAATACTTTTAGATGAAATTGAAAAGGCTCATCCAGATGTATTTAACATCCTTCTTCAAATATTAGATGATGGAAAACTTACAGACTCACAAGGAAATACAGTAAGTTTTGAAAATACTATAATTATTATGACATCAAATGCTGGTTCTAATTTAAATAATAATTCAATAGGTTTTGGAAAGCAAACTTTTGATAAAGGAAAAATTGAAAATGCTTTAAAAGAAGTATTTAGACCAGAATTTTTAAATAGAGTTGATGAAATAGTTATTTTTGATAGTTTAACAAAAGAGCAATTACTTCAAATTGTAGATTTACTTTTAACATATACTTCAAATGCTTTAGATAATAAAGATATTAAATTAGAAGTATCTTCAGAGGCTAAGAATTATATATTAGAAAAAGGAACTGATTTAAAATATGGTGCAAGGCCTTTAAGAAGGGCTATCCAAAGATATATAGAAGACCCTATTTCTGATATGATATTAAAATCAGAGGTGCTTGCATCTCAAACAATAGTTGTAGATTTAGGTGAAAACGGATTAACATTTAATGTAAAATAAAAAATAATGTATGGAGGAAATATGTTTAAACATGTACCAAATATTCTAACAATTATACGATTTTTATTGATACCAGTAATTATAGCTTTTGCTATTCAGCATGATTATATTGCAGCAATAATAGTTCTTACTATTTCTGGAATAACTGATATATTAGATGGATTTATTGCAAGAAAATTTAATTTTATAACTGATTTTGGAAAACTTATGGATCCTTTAGCTGATAAGGCAACTCAAGTTGCTTTGCTTGGGACTTTAGCTTTGCAAAAAATTATTCCAATGTGGATTATAGTTATTGTTATTATAAAAGAATTTTTAATGATTTCTGGTGCTTCTTTCCTTTATGGAAAAGAATTAGTTGTATCTAGTAAATGGTATGGAAAACTTGCAACAGTATTGTTCTATGTTGCAATTGTATGTTCTCTATTTACTCAATATTGGAATGGTTATTTACTAGATCATGTAGAATATAATTTGCCAACACTTCCACAATTCCATCAATATATTTATTATTTAGCAATACTTGCAACAATATTTTCTCTTGTGATGTATATAAAGGCTTTTTATTTACAAGGGTATTTAAAAAAATTTGTAACACAAGAAGATGTAAAGAAATAAATTATTAAACCCGTTTAGTAGATTAACTAAACGGGTTTTTGTTTTTATTAATTATATGTTTTTATATTGTCTATATTTTATATATGATACTACTGATACTGCCCCAATAATAGCAATTGCTACTATCATTATAATGTTTTGTGTTCCTGTGTATGGCATTTCTTTCTTTGACTCTGTGCTAGTTCCTTGTACTGATGTAACTCCTGCAACTGTTATTTTTTGTTCTGCTGTTTTTGTAACTCCATCTTCTGTGTAACTTACTGTTACTTTTGTATCTGAAGTTTTTAATGCTTCAGTTGGAGTATATGTATAATTTGTTACTTCTTTGCTAGTTCCATCACTATATTTAGCTGTAACTTTCATTCCTGTTTTATCAAATTTTTCTCCTGCATTGTATGTTGTTTTTGTAGGTGCTTTTGTAATTTCTATTGATGAAAGTGTTACCACTTCCTCTTTTATTGAAACTTCTATTTCACTTGGGTCTAAATTATAACTACCTTCCCCATCACCATCTATATATATCTCTGAAGCTGTTATTTTTGCTGTAGTTCCTCTTTCTGCATTTTCTTTTACTTTAAATGTTAAACTAAATACTTCTCCTGATTTTACTGCACTTCCGTTACTAAGAATATTTGCAGTTAAATCTGTTTCTCCTTCTATCTTAACCCATTTTGATGTGTCAGTTACTGCTATAGGACTTACTACTTCTAATTTATCTGTATCGTAACTAATTACTGCATTTATACCATTAATACCTTCTTCACATGATGCTTCAAAAGTTACTTTAAATGTTTCTCCTGGATTCAAATTATTATTACTTGCTTTTAAATTTGCTGTTGCATCTGCTGCGTTTACTGAAAATGTTACTCCTAATATTAGCAATATAATTGCTAGTATTGTAATTAATTGTTTTTTCATTTGTTATACCCCCACAATTTATATTTATCTTATTTTATAACATTATATGTTAATTATAGCTATTATTTTATGTTATATCAATATTTAACACAATAATGTCATACAAATGTAATATTATAGACTATTTATTTTTCCTAATCTATATTTGTTTATTTTTAATATATCTGTAAAATCTGCCTTTCCATCTCCTGTTACATCTGCTGCTTCTAAGTATATTCCTGTTAATTGTGTTTTTCCTAATCTATGTTTATTAATTACTAATATATCTTTAAAGTCGACTTTGCCATCTCCATTTGCATCACCTTTTAATACTACTGTTATTGCTTGTGTTGCTGTTTGTGTTATTCCATTTTCTTCATAACTTACTGTTATTGTTTTATCATTTATTGTTAATGGCTCTGTTGGGCTCGTTGTGTAGTTTTCTACTACTGCTGTTGTTCCATTATTATAGTGGGCTGTCACTTCCATGCCGGCTTTATTAAATGTTTGTCCTTCTACATATTCTGTTTTGCTTGGTGCTTGTGTTATTGTTATACTATCTAATTCTTTTACTGTAATCATAAGTTTTGAGCCATCTAATCCTCCTCCTAATCCTCCTCCATTTATTGTAACACTTGCTTCTTCTACATCTTTATTTATTGTTATTTTTGTTTTGTCTTCGCTTAATGTGCAATTTGTTAAAGTAAATTCTTGTTCTGTATAACCTTTGCTATTACTATCCTTTGCTGATTTAAATATTGGTGGTAATTCTATTGTTTGTCCTTCTATTGCTGTTGTTGTTAATTCCTGATGACGTAACCATAAATAAGAAATAGTTAATCCTTCCAATGCGCTTATGTCACTGATTTGGTTATGACTTAAGACTAATCTATCCAAGTTCTTAAGTTCCTTTAATGGCTCTATGTCACTGATTTGGTTATTCTCTAAGTTTAAATAAGTCAAGCTCGTTAGTTTTCCCAAAGTGCTTATGTCACTGATTTGGTTATTCTCTAAGCTTAAAGTTTTCAACTTAGTTAGTTCTCCTAATGTGCTTACGTCACTGATTTGGTTATTCTCTAAGTCTAAATAAGTCAAGCTCGTTAGTTTTCCCAAAGTGCTTATGTCACTGATTTGGTTATTATATAAGTATAAAGAAGTCAAGCTCGTTAGT
This sequence comes from uncultured Clostridia bacterium, assembly GCA_947628465.1. Next base: position 7,402 of record CANQZZ010000008.1, on the reverse strand, counting down.
CCTCTTAATGGCTCTAAATCATTGATTTGGTTATGACTTAATACTAATCTATCCAAGTTCTTAAGTTCCTTTAATGGCTCTATGTCACTGATGTGGTCATTACTTAAGTCTAATTCAGCCAAGCTTGTTAGTTCACTTATTAGCATTAATTCACGATATGTCGGATAATTACCACTAAACCTTAAGGAAGTCAACTTTGGTAACTCCTTTAATGGCTCTATGTTACTTAGTATAACTCCACTTGTGGCTTCGTTATAACTTAAGTCTAATATAGACAAGCTTTTAAGTTCTTTTAATGGTTCTATATCAGTGATTTTATTCCACTGTAAGTCTAAATCAGCCAAGCTCTTAAGTTTTTTTAATGGATTTAAGTCACTAATTTTGTTATAAGATAAGTCTAATTTAGTCAAGTTTGTTAGTCCTTCCAATGGCCTTATGTCGCTTATTCCATTTCCCGTTAAATTTAGCTCTTTTAAATTTGTTAGATTACTTAATATGGATATATTATCGCTTATATTGTTATTATCTAATCTCAAACAATTCAAATTTGTAAACTTTTCTATTCCTGCTATATTTTTTATTATTTTAGAAGAAATATTATACTGTAAATTCAACTGTGTTACACTATTTATATTTTCCTCAGTCATTTTTATTGTTTTGGTTTCTGCTTCTGTATCTGTTACTTTATTTCCTAATGCTTTTACCATTGCATTATACATATTCTCATCTTCAAATGTTATTTCTACTAAATCTTCCTGCGCTACTGATTTTAATGTTAATGCATTTTCCCATATTATAGTCAGCATTGGCAACATTATTTGTAATATTAAAATTACTGCTAGCATTAATGATAATTTTTTCTTCATTTGTTTTTCCACCTTTCATTCATTTATAGACTGCTTATTTTTCCTAATCTGTATTTATTTATTTTTAATATATCTGTAAAATCTGCTTTTCCATCTCTTGTTACGTCTGCTGCTGTTAAATATGGTTCTTCTAATCTTACTTTGTTTAGTCTGTGTTTGTTAATTAATAGTATATCTGTGAAGTTTGCTCTGCTATCTCCATCTACATCTCCTAATACTATTAATGTATAATTTTTTATATTATTTAGTTTTAACACTACTCCTGTTCCTATTGTATCGTTTTCTTCCAATTTTTGTCCTGATTTATTATATATTTCCACTATATCTGCATTTGTTACTATATTTCTCTTGAATTCTTCTACTGTAGTTTCTGGTTGTATTTTACCTACCCTCGTTTCTTCTACTGTATATACGTCTGATGTTAATGTTATTGGATTTACTGTTATTGTTTGTTCCGCTGTTTTTGTTATATTTCCTTCTTTATAACTTATTGTTATTTTATTATTTGACGTTGTTAATGGCTCTGTTGGGCTTGTTGTGTAGTTTTCTACTACTGCTGTTGTTTCATCATTATAGTGGGCTGTAACAATCATTCCCTTGTTATTAAATGTTTGCCCTTCTACATATTCTGTTTTGTTTGGTGCATGTGTTATTGTTATGCTGTCTAATTCTTTTGGCAATACTGTTATTGTTTGTTCCGCTGTTTTTGTTATATTTCCTTCTTCATAACTTACCGTTATTTTATTATTTGACGTTGTTAATGGCTCTGTTGGGCTTGTTATGTAGTTTTCTACTACTGCTGTTGTTTCATCATTATAGTGGGCTGTTACTTCCATTCCTGCTGTATTAAATGTTTGCCCTTCTACATATTCTGTTTTGCTTGGTGCATGCGTTATTGTTATGCTGTCCAATTTCTGTATCATTACATTAAAACTTGCATAGAATTCTTCTTCGAGAGTAACTGTTATTTCCTGTGTTCCTCCAATTGTATTGTCAAATCCTGTTATTTTAAATCTTTCATCATCCATATCCAAAATAACATCATAATTCGAATAATTATACTTTACTTTTATTTTACCCCCATTTAAATCTAATTTATCAGCATTTATCTTATATACCAATTTATTTGGTTTTTCGTATATTTCAATCTGTTTTATCCATAATAATATTGGGTAATTATTATTTAAACCATTTTCATCAAATCTATAGCTATCAGATTTTAATTGGTTTACAAAATTAACATTTTTCATTTGCTCTGATTCTTTATTATATACTGTTAAGTTTTCTCCACTTTTATTAATCCCATATCCTTCTAAACCATTTGTTAAATAATAACAATTTTCTAGAATTCCTTTTTCTTTGTTCCATCCAACTATATTTCCTATACTACTACCTTTCTTGTTTTCTACAATGTTTCCAATATTATAGCAATTTTTTATTGTTGCTCCCTGACAAGTCCCATTATTTGTGCTTCCATTTCTTCCGGTTATTCCTCCTATACATTCTTGACCATTAATAGTTCCTGTATTGTAACAATCTATCACATTGTTTTTATTGTCGAAATTCGTACCAGATATTCCTCCAGCATTACGCTCTGCTGTTATATTTCCATTATTATAACATTCAATAATTTCTGAATGATTTGATCCTACTATTCCTCCTGTACCATCAGAATTATAACCAGCTGCTCCTTCTGTAATTATGCTTCCTAAATTATAACAATTTTTTATTATACCATAACTATCTCCAACAATTCCACCAGTTGCATTATTATATTGGTCAATGCTTATATCAGCCGAATTATAACAATTTTTTATAGGAATATAATCATTTATTAGAAAAACAGAACCACATATTCCTCCAATAAAATAATAGTTGTTTTTTGAATTATTCACTGTTATATTAGTATTACTAAAACTATTTTTTATCCAACCTTTACTTAAATATCCGAACTAACCCACCAATTTCATCTCCATAATTAATATTGTTTTCTTCAATTTTGGATGTTAATATTATTTTACTATTTTTTGTACCACAATTTTCTATTTTTGAATTATTTATTAACATACCTGCTATTATTCCAATTCTATTTATTGTTATTTCACTATTATTAATATTTATTTCGGAATCTGATATTATTAAATTTTTTATAACTCCTCTATTTAGATACCCAAAAAATCCTATGTAATTGCTCTGCTCTGCATTAATTTTCATTCCACTAATTGTATGGCTTTTCCCATCAAAAATCCCCTTAAACGTATTATTATTGCTATAATCTCCTATTGGCACCCATTGTTTGTTTTCATCACATCCTAAATCTATATCATTATTTAAATATACTGTAACTCCTTCAAATGTATCTCCGCTATTTACTTTTTCTGCAAAATCCCACATATCTTGTGCTGAATTTATATAATATTCTGTTCCATCATATGCTACTGATTTTAATGTTAATGCATTTTCCCATATTACAGTTAGCATTGGCAACATTATTTGTAATATTAAAATTACTACTATCATTAATGACATCTTTTTCTTCATTGGTTTTCCACCTTTCATTTGTTTATGTAGGCTAATCATGTGTATAATTTCTCTCTGGGTAAATATGGAATCTGTATCCTACAATTTTACCCAATATCTTAATAATATCTTTACATATTTTATTTATTTTGTAAATGTTGCTTTTTTCCTATAATGTAAAGATTTACCTAAACTCCTTTACGGAAGCTATCTTTATAGATTTCAAATCTCCATTTATGTTTTTTTCATTACATTTTTATTACATTTATACATTTATTTTATCAATCGCTTGGGGAAACAAAAAAAATGCAACTTTACCTTGCATACAATATACAAAGTAAAATTGCATTTTTTAATTTCTTTTTTATTCAAAATCTTCAAGTGTTTTATTTAATTCTTTTTCTGTATAAACTTTTAAGCCATTTCTAATTTGCTCTAAATCCTCTTCTGCAAGATATTCAGTAGGAATTTCTGTTTTGTTAAAGAATTGAGCATTTTCATCTTCGTCTAATGTATATATAGTAATGTATCCATCTTCATCTTTTAATAAATAGTGCTCGTTACAAAACTCTTTTACTTCTTTGTATAACACGATTTCTGTTGGCGTAAATTTCTGTATTTCCCAATCACTAAATTTTTCTCTTAACTCTTCTTCTGTCATATTTACATCCGCTTCTTCAATGCTTTGTCTGCTTTCTATTAGATGATTGCATGCTTCATGATAAACTTTTAATATAATAGTACAGTTTGGAGAAACTTTGTCCTCGTCATTATTTGTAGTAATTAAACTTGCTAATTCATCTTCGCCTAGTTCTCCTATTGCTGTACATTCATCTTCTACTTTTTCTGCAATATATTCTTTTTGCTCATTACTAATTTTATTTATTCTGTATATATATATTCCTGTTAAAAATCCTAGTATGATTCCAATAGTTATTATTGTAATAATTGTATATTTTTTCATTTTCATCACCAGTTCTATTTTTTCCAACATTTAGATAAAATATACAATTATTTGTTTTAATTTGTTTTTAAATATAAAGCTACTGCCTCTTTTATTAATTCATTTATGCTAATCTTTTTTTCAATTGATTTCATCTTTGCTTTATTATGAAGTTCTACTCCTAGTCTAACATTTAATGAACCTTTGCATTGTTTTTCTGGTATTTCGTTATTAGCTTTGCAGTCTTCTAAGTAACTATCAATTGATTCTTTAAAATCCTTTTTTAAATCTTTAACAGTATTACCTTCAAACAAAATTAATGTATTCTTTAAACCTTCTATTTTTCCCCAAAAGCATTCATCTTCGTCACTATATTTTACTTCTGCCCAATATCCTTTATATTTCATAATATTATTCATTATATTAACCTCCATTCTTCTAATGACTCAATTATTTCATTAATTTTATACATTTTCACTATATTACTTGGATGTGGCTTGTGTAATCTTATTTTTCTATTCATATTATCTTTAAATTCTACTCTTGACCCAGATGTTTTGCCTTTATCACTTTCATAAAATCCTAAATAATTTAATAATGTTTTTAATTCATCATATGTAAAATCTTTTGGTTTAGATTTTAATTTTTCTAATAGTTTATCTTTCTTACTCATATATTATACTCCTTTATTCTTGTTTTTGCAACTAAATTTAGTTGCATTTAATTTGATTTTAATAATTTTTTTAGTTTTATTTTTCCTTCTTTGTTTACTCTAATCTCTATTTCGCCCATTTTGTCTGTTCTGTATATTTTTGAATTAACATCTTCTAATCTTTGTAATACCTCTGTATTTGGATGTCCAAATTTGTTGTTTTCTCCTACTCCTATTAATGCAATTTTGGGATTTACTGCTTTAATAAACTCTTCACTTGATGATGTTTTTGAGCCGATGATGTGCAACTTTCAAAATGTCACTTTTTAATTCATTTTTTGTGTGTTTGCTTATAAGATTTCCTTCAGATATTTCTATATCCCCTGTAAACATTATCGAAAATTTATTGTATATAACTTTTGCAACTATTGAATTGTTGTTTAAATCACTATATTCTAATGGACTTGCTGGGTAAAATATTTTTATTGCAACATCTTTGCTAATTTTTAAATAATCATTTTGTTTTACAAATGTTACTTTGATTTTTTTAGAATTTATAATGTTTGCGATATTTTTATATTCATCACAGAAATAACTTTGCTCAGATATTAAAATATTCTTTATTTTTAACTTTTGAATTACGTCTACTAAGCCATTACAATGGTCGCTATCAAAGTGAGAAATCATTATATAGTCTAGCTTACTTATTCTTCTGTCTAGTAAATATGAAAGAAGCACGTCTGTTTTTCCTTCTCCTCCATCTACTAATATTTTTTTATTATTAGGAGTAATAATTAAACAAGAATCGCCTTGCCCTACATCAATGAAATATATTCTTAAATCCTTTGGAATTATTGAATAGAAATATGAAACAACATTGAATAAAACAATTATAGTTATTATGCTAGATAAAATTTTATTTTTATATTTTATTATCTTTTTTTGAAATAGTCTTAAATTCATACAGTTTTGTGAATAATAAATAGAATAGATATAATTTAATATGAAGATTACACAATAAATAAATATTAGACAAAATAGATTTGGAGTTTTTACAGTGATACTGCTTAATAGAAGTTTTGCAGTAAAGCTAGAGATAAATATTAACGTCTTTAAGCTTAAATTTAGCGGTATTGCAAATAGTTTTGCTAAAGTAAATGAAATAAGAGAGACAAAAATCGTTATAAATCCTAAAATAATGTTTATCCCTAAAAATGGGCTTGCTAATATGTTTGATATAAAAAATGTCATAGAAATAGAATTAAATTTATATGCCATAAGTGGCATTATTGCCATTTGAGCAGATATAGTAACTGAGAGAATTTTAGAAATCTTTTCATTTATTTTCATTTTGGTCAAAATTTTTTCTACTGTTTTATTAAAACAAATTATTCCTAATGTGCCTAAATATGATAATTGCAAGCCTATTTCGTTAATTGAAAATGGATTTATAGCCAATATTATTAATAGCGAAATTGATATACTCGTATAGAAATCTTGCTTTCGGTATAGCAATCCTGCAATTAAAATAGTTATTGCCATTATGCAGGCTCTAGTTACAGATGCAGTAAAATTTGTTATAAACATGAATAATACTATTGCAATAATTGTTAGTATATTTATCCATTTTTTTGATAGCTTACTTTTAGTCAAAATATATGTTATTCCAAGTATTATATATGATGTATGAGCACCTGATACACAAAGCATGTGTGAGAGGTTACTAATTTTAAAATTTTGTATCATTTCCTCAGATATTTGTTCCTTGTTTCCTACCAAAATTCCATTTAATAAACTACTTGTATCTTCTGATAGTAATTTAGACGACGTACCTTCTATGTATTTTCTTATATTGTTACAAATAAGAAAAATAATGTTTAAATCATTTTTCTTATTTACGTTTATGCTACTATTTTTTAGGGTTCCATATATCTTTTTTGTTTTTAGATACTCCCTATAATCAAATCCTTTATAATTCCTTGCCGTATTTGGAGCTATATATTCCCCATTTATTTCTATTAAATCTCCATATTCTAATTTTGCATTTTTCTTTTTTTCACTTAAATAAAATTTTTTTCCTTTATATTTTCCTTCTTTAAATTTTATTATATATGTATAGTTGTACTCTTTTTCTATTGGATTACTAATTACAACAGCCTTTCCTTCTATATTTTCAGGCGTATTTTCATAAAAATTATTATATTTAGAATTTAAATATAACACATAAGTATTAGATAAAGTCGCAGATATTGTAATTAACAAGATGCCAGAAGTATTTATAACTACTTTTAAGTATCTTACAATTTTATACGTATTCATTTTCTTTATATTTAATTTGAATATCAAGTATATTAAAAAAATAATAGGCAAAATTAAGGCTATACTTTTTTTAAAGTATAGCCCATAAATTATTCCTATTAT